>JALHFC010000097.1 GCA_022839445.1 Pelotomaculum sp. | reverse complement strand
ACTCAAAAATTTTTGGCAAAATTTTATCTCCACAAGACATCCTTTGCTGGATCACCTTTTTAGTGGTTTAGACAAGGCTTATATCTATCATAAATGGTTTGCCATTATATCCATCGTCCTGGTTATTCTACATATTCCCCTTATTGCCGCTGATACCGGCCTGGTAATAGCCAGAGGAGTCTTCAACACAAAGGATTCTTTTGGAATAGTTGGCTGGCCAAGTTTTGTGTTACTTATTGTATTATTTTTGTTTGCCCTGTTGGCCAGGAAAATGAATTATGAAACATGGAAATCCATTCATAAATTTATATTTCTGCCATACCTGGCCGGACTGGTACATTTTTTTATTATGAGGAATTCCGGTTTAGGTAGAAAGCGAATTATGAACGCGTATAAAAAATAAAAATCAGAAGAGCAAATTCGCCCTTCGGGCGACCTGCAGGCTTACAACGCGGCTTAAGGTTCGCCCCTTTAGCGGAACGGGGACACACCTCTCTAACGGGTATTCCTTTGGGGTCGAGGTATGTCCCCTTTAGTATCGACGATGACGTAAGCCTGCAGGTCACTTATCCACAAAGTATACTTTCCTAAACAACAAAAAAGCAGCCGGTTAGGGCTGCTCCTTAAGATTAAGCTGGTTGATCAGGGCACTTTGCAGGACCTGAGAAAAGTTTATATTTTTTTCTTCTGCAATTGAGTTTAGCCATGCGGGTATGGTCAAGGTTTTTTTAACAGCCCTATTTCCATGTTTTCTAGAGTATTCGTTTAAGTCGATACTAATAATGCTGACAAAACCGTTTTGGGACAACGTTTTTAATATCCGAGGCTAGCGGAATTGGTTCATTTTTTTCTACTGCATTCAGCAGCCATCCAGATGCCGCATCAATGGCCATATCCACAGCTTCCGATAGTGTATCCCCTTCGGTGACGCAGCCCGGCAAATCTGGAAAAACTACGGTATAACCTCCTTCTTCACAAGGGTAAAAGCAAGCAGGATAAATTAGCTTCACTTTTAATACCTCCCGAATTGTACTTGTATTTTAATTTCCGTACAAGCAGGGGCTTATTTCAGCCCTGCTTGCCTGAGGATTGAGTTAACTGTTTTAGTTTTCAGATCTCTACCTGGGTGATAAGGTATTGATATTTTTCCGGGTTTGGTTGGGTGCTTGTAATAGTAGTGTGAACCGGATGTGTACAAATATTCCCAACCGTCTTCTTTAATTAGGGCTTCTATTTCCCGGAATTTCATTTATTAGCGAACCCCTTTCCGTGCTTTAATCATAACACGTGCTATACGTGCTGTAAAGCAGTGATAAGGGAATTACTGTATTAATAGTGGATTGGCAATAGGTTTTTTTATGTTAAAATGGAACGGGACGTTGATATATCGAGGAGGAATTCATAGTGAAAATGGGGAAAACGGCGTTGCTCATTATTGATATGCAGAACGACTTTTGCCTGCCAGGGGCGCCTTTTGAAGTAAAAGGGGCGCCGTCGGTAGTACCGCAGATTAAAAAAGCACTGGACGCCTGCAGGGACTGATCGACAAAAACCGTCCGGCCTGACGGCCTGGAAACTTTTGTCGAGCATTATTTTGTGTGTTTATCGGCGACGCTGGAGGCCCCGTAGGCGTCCGGCTTGATTTTGGCCTTGAAACCGCTCCCGGTCACCATGCCTACCACCTCGCGGATCAAGTTTTTTGTCTCCCCGTGCACTCCCACATCAATATGGATCTCCACATCTAAATCCTCAAATAAATCATCAAACCCGTGATCAGCAAAATACTTGTGCACTAAACAGCCCACCTCCAAGCTCAGGGCCGTCTCATAAAACACTTTTTGGCGCAGGCTCTTGATCTTGCGCTGAAGCCTTTTGTGATAGTAATAACGCGCCCCTTTCCCCAGGCGGTGTACAATAACGGCCGTAATAAAGCAGGTGTCGTTCTTTACCATAGAATCGGAGCCGATAATAATTTTGTAGGAAGAAGTGGAAAGACCCTTGATATATTGAATAATGTCTTCCATCATTTCCTCAAAACCCATCCTGCCCTTTGAAGGGCTGACAAATGTCATACTTCCACCCTTTTCTCCCAGCTTAACAACTTGCGTCCAGAAATTTATCCGTTAATAAAGCAAACTCTTCCAAGCTAAGTGTTTCACCCCGCCGCCCCGGATCAATCCCGGCGCTTTCTATTGCTTGAAGACAAGTTTCTTTACCGATCCCCAGGCCGGAACTAGCCAGGGAGTTTAGCAATGTCTTGCGGCGTTTGCCAAAAGCAGCTCTTACAACTTTAAAAAAAGTCTGCTCGTCACGCACCGCTACTGCCGGCGCCGGCCTTACCGCTAGACGGACCACGGCCGAATCCACTCCGGGCTGCGGGTAAAATACTGTTCTCGGCACACGGAAAAGCAGCTTCGGCTCTGTAAAATATTGCACGGCAAGGCTAATAGCGCCATAACTGCCGGTTCCCGGGGACGCCGCCAGGCGGTCGGCCACTTCACTTTGGACCATTAAGACCATCAGGGAAATGTTGAAACGCCCGTGTAACAAATGCATCAGGAGAGGGCTGGTGATATAATAGGGCAGGTTAGCCAGCAACTTGTACTTGCTCCCGCTTTTCCCGTAAACGCCCCCGGTTTTTTCTCCGGCCAGCCTGTCATAATCAACCTTTAAGGCATCACCTTGGATTATATCCACATTACTTAAGTCTTTTAAAACCCCGGCCAGGGCAGGTAATAATCCGGCGTCAAATTCAACTGCCAAAACCCTTCCGGCGCCCCGGGCGGCAAGGGCCGTAAGGGCGCCCAAACCCGGACCCACCTCCACAACCAGATCTGAAGGCGTTAATTCCGCGGCGCCGACAATTTTGCGAGCAATATTTTGATCCATCAAAAAATTTTGCCCCAGGCTTTTTCTGCAGGAAATCCCGTGTCGCCGCATTATCGCCCGCACCGCGGCCGCCGATGCAACTTCAGCCACCTTCCCACCCCCTGCCAATGGATTGCCGCTGTCTACTTTCGACAGATTGTAGCCGTTTCCTTTTATTATTCCCGTTTTTAACACAAAGAAAAAGGGCTACCTTTAGCCCTTCATCAATCTATTATATATGTTTTTGTCCATCGCAAGCCCCAATCCATAGCCTCCTCATAAGATTCAAAAAAGAGGTCAATCCTGTTTCCTATAATGCTGCTTCCCCGATCCAGCGCCGTAGCGTAGCCATAACCGTCAACGTACATCTCCGTACCCAGAGGGATCCTTCCCGGATCAACCGCGACTACCCCGTAATGTGGCGGTACGCCTGAAGCAGTATTGTACCCTGTATATGTGTAACCGGAAGACAACATATCAACCGCCTCGGCATATCTGATATCTTCACCACCCCTGGATACTACCAGCCCGCTTCCGACCATAATCACTTGTTCAATAGCCGGCTTGATCAGTTCCCTGGCAATCATCTGGCGGGCTATCTCACAACCGTCCCTGTACGTAACCCGCCAGGTCCGGCGCTCGGCGCCTTCCCGCCCCTCTTGCGCCACTCTGGTAGATCCCTGGGGCATTTTAACAGTAAACCTCTTAACCGTTTCAAAATCAACCGGCGCTTCACTTTCCTCAGTCTTGGTCAGGATCCTGGCTACAAGGACATTCATATTTTCTATTACAGGCGCTTCTGTTGACGGGTCCACTTCGTCTTCCGGGCCGATGTCAATCCCGTACTCATCCAGGACGTCTTTTACCGTACTCCCCAGCGACCTGACCGCTAAATCACACCCGTCCACAGTAATGTTTACATTCATCGCCCGGTTTACAGTCACTACCATCCTTTTTTTTAGCAGGGAGTCTGCGGACGGGAGCACTTCATCTTTTTCCATCAGAGTGACACCGCCGGCCTTAAGGGCGCCGGCAACTGTACGAGAAAATGTCTTTACGGTAGTCTCTTTCCCGTCGGCAATCAACGTAACCGGTTTAACAGCCAAAAAACAGGCGCCAATTACGAAAACTACCACTGCGAGCGCGCAAACGTACCACTTGGCAAAAACCCCCCGTTCCCGGGGTTTTTCTAAATCCTTACCGCCTTTTCCCTTCCATAATTCCTGCAACACTCTCCAACTCATTGAATGCCTCCTTTTAGTAAGTCCGGCACTGCTTTGGAAAAGTCATTTTGACGTGTTATAAATTACACCAGTTTGCTAAAAAGAAAACTATTTGGGCCATGTGCCGGCAAATTCCTAACACATTAAGATTTTACTATAAGTTGGCGGTTTTGAATAGGGCATATCGTTTTTCTCCGGCCGGTGTCCCGCAGCAATTATCTTTAACGGGAAATCAAGCAAAATAAAAACCGGCGCAAAAAGTCCGGTTCTCACGTCTAAAAACAATGTAGTATAACGCCGCCTTACATTATTTACAAGCGGCAAATGCATTAACCGCGATAAAAACGCTTACTTTGATTTTTCAACCAGCTCTATCCTTTTTTCCCCAAACCATTGTCTTAAATAATCTTCATGCATTTTGTTCTGGAATCTATACCATTTGCGACGGGCATCTTCATGGTCCATCAAGACTTTCCTAAAACCCGCGTCTAACTCCATGTTTTTTTCCAACAAGCTTTTTAATTCCGGATCTTCTATGCCTTCAATGTAATCCTGCTTGATTTTTAATGAAAATCCCCTATCCAGCTTAGGTAACCGGATAAACCGCTCGGACTGTTTGTCCAGTTTTTTCACAATCTCCTCATGCTCGGGAAAATCCATGGGTGAAAAAAACTTTACATCCCCGTTTTGTAAGTTAAGGTAGTATTCAGAATATTGGCTGCTGTTTTCAAAAGCGTTAATAATCCACTCCATTGTTACGGCTACCTGGCGCAATTGCCCCCCCCCTTATAACGCCCGTGATGCCCCCATAAACTTAAAACGCGTATAATCCCCGGCGTCGGCGCCTTAACTGGCATATCTGATTCCCGCACTGAAATACCGGGGTCAAAATTCTATTCCCTTCTGCGCCGGGATACCCTTAGTATATGGGTGTTTTATTTCCCTCATTTCAGTAACCAGGTCGGCTTTATCTATGATTTCCGGCGGGGCATGGCGGCCGGTAAGGACCAGGTGGAGGTTTTCCGGCTTTTTATCAATTAGGGCCAGCACGTCTTCCACAGCAACAAGCCCGTAGTAGCTGGCGTAAAGTATTTCATCCAGTATAATTAGATCATATTTGCCGGAGGAAATCTCGGCTCCGGCGGCGTCCAGGGCTTCCCGCGCGGCATGGCGGTGTTCGGCCAGGGAATCGTCATCCGGTCCTTTGATGAAGCCCCCACCCATTTGGCGTATTTCAAAATGGGCTCCCAGCTTTTCTACCGCCTTTAACTCGCCATATTTCCAACCGCCTTTTATAAATTGGATCACCAGCACCTTCATCCCCTGCCCCCAGGCTCTTAAAGCCATACCCAGGGAAGCCGTGGTTTTACCCTTTCCCTCACCGGTATTAACCAGTACCAGCCCTTTTTTCTTTTCGCTCAAAATATGACCCCCTTCTATAATGAATCATGGGAGGAATCAAGGGGACGTACCTAATGATTCCATCGTAATTTAATAATTAACTTTGCCTCAAACTAAACCAATTGGTATCCCCGCCCCGTGATTCCTAAAAAGAATCAACAGGTGCATCCCCACGATTCGCGAAAAAGAATCAATAGGTACGTCCCCGTGATTCGCTTCATGTGTTAATCATTTATAATATTCAAGCAATTTGAAACAATCTCCTGCCGTTTTCCGTACACATCTTTGAAAGATCTTCTAATTTCATCCCCCTGATCCCGGCAATCTCCTTTGCCGTGTGGACAACGTACGCCGGTTCATTTCTCCTGCCCCGGTGCGGCACTGGGGCAAGGAAGGGAGCGTCGGTCTCGACCAGCAGCCGGTCCGCCGGCACACGGGCAGCGACATCTTTAAGCTTTGGCGCTTTGGGGAAAGTTACCGGGCCGGCAATGGAAATGTAAAAACCCAGGGCCAAACATTCCCTGGCCATTTCCCAACTACCTGAATAACAATGCAAAACCCCGCCGGAAGACCACGGCCTTTCCCGGCGTAAAATGTCCATCATGTCGCCATGGGCTTCCCTGTCGTGAATGATGATAGGCTTTTTTAGCCTTTTTGCCAGCGCTATCTGCTCCAGAAACACTTCTTGTTGCACCGGTCGCGGCGAGCGATCCCGGTAATAATCCAGTCCCATTTCACCGATGGCCACCACCTTGGGGTGCGCAGCCAGTTCTTCCAATTTGTTTAGATAATCCGGGCCCGCGCCGGCAGCCTCGTGGGGATGAATTCCTATGGCGGCGTATATCAAGTCGTACTTTTGGGCTAATTGCACCGAGCAAGCAGATGACTTGAGATCATAGCCCGCGTTTACAATATATTTCACCCCGGCCAAACGGGCTCGCTGGATCATATCATCCCTGTCAACGTCAAAGTCCTCAAAATCCAAGTGCGCGTGGGTATCGAACAATATCATATACACCGTTCCTTTGTGAATATTATTGTTGGGCAAAAATCAACTTATTTCAAGACCGGCCGTGTCAATCCTCGGGAATAGAGCCTGACCGCGTTTCACTGTAATGCCGGCGGGTAACCTACCCCAGATCAGGGAATCCCAGGTCCAAAGCTCCGGACGGTCCGCGATTCCCAGTTGCGCCCAGACCCGGGCCGGCAACGAGGGCATGAAGGGCGAGGCCATGATGGTGATAAAGCGCAGGCTTTCGGCCAGGTTATACATCACATTGGCCAGACGTTCTTTTTGGGCCGGATCTTTTGCCAAGCCCCACGGGGCGGTCTCGTCCACATACTTGTTCGAGCGCCCCACCAGGCGCCAGATAGCGGACAGGGCGCCGGAAAAATCCCTTTTCTCCATCCATTCCTCCACGACGGCAGGGGTTTGCCCGGCCAGTTCAATCAGTTCCACATCCGGTCCTTCCGGCATACCGGGGGGCAGAACAGCGCCCCCGAAATATTTTTCCACCATGGCTATAGATCGGCTGACTAGGTTGCCCAGGTCGTTGGCCAAGTCCTTGTTTATGCGCTCCACCAGCGCCCCCTCACTGTAGGCGCTGTCCGAACCAAAAGGCATCTCCCTGAGCAGGTAATAGCGAATGGCGTCCACACCATACCGGTCAATGAGCACCAAAGGATCAATTACATTCCCCTTGGACTTGGACATCTTGCCGCTCCCCAGCAGCAACCAGCCGTGACCTACGATCTGTCTGGGCAGTTCAATACCCGTAGCCATGAGGAGTATCGGCCAAATCACGCTGTGGAACCGGACGATATCTTTGGCCATCAGGTGCACATCGGCCGGCCAATATTTCTTAAATAGCCTGTCGTCCTCCGTTCCATAGCCTAAGGCCGATATGTAGTTTGTCAGGGCATCCACCCACACATAGATAACGTGCTTCCGATCAAAAGGTACCGGTATACCCCAGTCAAATGTCGTCCGGGAAACACACAGGTCCTCCAGGCCGCTGTTAATAAAGCTTACCATTTCATTGCGCCGGGAAGCGGGCTGGATAAATTCCGGGTGGTCTTCAATATGCCTTAGCAAACGATCCGCGTATTTTGAAGTACGGAAAAAGTAGCTTTCCTCTTGCAGCAGTTCCACGGAGCGCCCGCAATCGGGGCAGGTACCTTCCGCCAACCGGCTTTCCACCCAGAAAGCCTCGCAAGGCGTGCAATACCAACCCTCATAGCTTGCCTTATAAATATCTCCCTGGTCATACAGCTTCTGAAATAGTTCCGCAACTACTTTTTTGTGGCGCGGCTCGGTAGTGCGGATAAAGTCGTCGTATCCCACCTCCAACCGCTTCCAAAGGTGTTTAAATCCTGCCACAATTTTGTCCACGTATTCCTGCGGGGTTTCTCCCCTTGCCTTTGCGGCCCTTTCAATTTTCTGACCGTGCTCGTCGGAGCCGGTTAGGAACCAGGTGTCATAACCGGTCATTTTCTTAAAACGGGCCATGGCGTCCGCAGCGACGGTTGTATAAGCATGTCCGATATGCAGGTTGTCGCTGGGGTAATAAATCGGTGTAGTGATGTAAAAAGTGCCCTTGCTCATTTGCAAAAAAACCTCCCTTGTATGCTGCGTTTAGTTTAATGAAATAATAACCGCGCCTTTGCGCGCTGTGGATGGGCGCCAATGGGTCTTCACCAATACGGGGCGCCATGCCCAGACAACAAAAAACTCCGCCCTTAGTCCTTATGCGAGGGGCGAAGTTTTAAACTGCCGCGGTACCACCCTTTTTTACCGACCTCTTGTGAAGCCGACCTCTATAAGTACGGGGAAAACGCTTCCCGGTACTCCAGCTTTCGATAACGGCGCTGAACCCGGCGCAACCTACTTAAAAAAACTTTCAACTGCGCAACTCCGGGGCCATGTTCAGCCGGCTTTCCCTGGCGGGCTTGCACCTTTTCCCGCTCTCTGTCCAGGTACATTCGACAGGCTTACTCTTCCCCTTCATTGTTATTAATACCTGCTATAGGCAACCATACTTGGTTATTAAACTTATATTATTAAAATCCAGGAATTTTGTCAAGTTGGGTTAAAATAGTAAAAACTTTTGGGTTTTTTTACAAAAACACCTTGACTTTTACTGGCATCGCTGGTACCATCTACTTGTAAAATATTTTATTATGTTGTTATATTTTGTTGAAAAGGGAGGGGGTAGACTCGTGAAATCAACTGGTATTGTCAGAAAAGTGGACGAGCTCGGCAGGGTGGTTATTCCAATTGAACTGCGTCGCACCCTGGGTATCGATGAAAAAGATGCCCTGGAAATCTATGTCGACGCCGAGAAGATTATCCTAAAAAAATACGAGCCCGCGTGCGTATTCTGTGGTAACGCTTCCGACGTCCAGCATTACCGCAACAAATTGGTCTGTCGCGA
>JALHFC010000327.1 GCA_022839445.1 Pelotomaculum sp. | reverse complement strand
GAGTATAGTTCTTACAGTAATTTTCCACCCGGCGCGATAACCCGGTCAGCGAAAAAACCGTCGGCCCCGTGTGATAACCCGGCGTCAGGCCCAGTACGGCGGAGAATAAATTGCCCGTTATATCTGTAAGATCAACGACAGCCCGGCCGTTCGGGTGATCGTCCGCATCCACTGAAGAAACCACCTGAATCTTATTAGCCGGGTTCAAAGTAAAAGTCAAGTCGCTGATACCGGCGTTTCTAAGGTTGGTGTTGAGGGTATCGGCTAGTTTGGATCCTGTATAGGTACCGGCGGCCAGCAATATCTCCGTGGCGGCGGTCCCGTTGCCTATCCGCACCTTCACATCGCCCGGCAAAGTCACGCTGCCGGCGTCCGCCGACCCCGCCAGAGTCAAAGTGGCGTCGGTTAATTGGGTAAATAGCCTGGCTATTTCATCCGGGTTGGCTTCCAACAGGCTCATAAAAGTTGCGTTTTCCGACAAGGCCGTCTTAATCGCCTCGGCGTCGGTGGAAACTGTCAGCAGCATCCCGTGCGGGTTGCCCCCCCAGGACGCGCCGATATCGCCCGTCCCGTGTTGTATTCTTCAATTTGCGCAAATGTCATGGTTTGTATCTGTTTTTCCGTCAGCGCCGGCATATACTTTTCCCGCTCGTCCTTGCTTATCGCCAGGGGGCTGGCCAGCTCCACCGTTTTGTTGTATTCAACGATAAAAGACTTGATCTTTTCGAGAACCTGGCTTGTATCGGCCGTTATGTTCAACGTCGCCGGAGCGCCGGAGGCAAGCTGCGCCGCATTAAGCGTCATGGTAACACCGTTTAGCACATCTGTAACCGTATTGCTCTTGCGGTTGTAGCTGACTCCGTCCACCTGGAACAAGGCCCTCTGGCCCGGCTGGCCGACTTGTATCCTGGTATTTAAAACGGTGGGAGTGCCGTCGCTTTCAATATCAGGCGGGTAAACCAGCTTGGTGGCGTAAAAAAAGTTGCTGGTGTCGGACGGTGAACCCAGGGATATCACGTCCCGGCCAGCGTCGGTCGACGCGCCGACCAGGCTGAAAGTGTCCGAAGCAGCATTGTATGCGGCAACCACCCCTGCCGCCGACGTGTTGATTTTTTCAATGACGTCGTTGAGGCTGTCGGTGCTGGCATTGATGTATATAGGCACGTCGTTTATAGTAATGACGCCGGAGGTGGGAATGAGGGAAAACCCCCCGGAGATCATAACCTTGCCGGGGTCCACAGCCCCCGCGTCAGTACCGGCCGTAAAAGTTGCCCCGGCGTCGTTAAACCCGGCAATGGTCAGGAAGTTGCTCGTGTCCGTTCCGGCGCCCACGACAATATTCTGCCCCGCCCCGGGCGTATTGGCCGTGAGCGTGAAGCAGTCGTTCGCCGCGTCGTAGCTTGCCGTCACCCCCGCACCGTCTCCGTCGTGTAGTCCGCAATGGTTATCGTCTTGCCGTTGATTGTAAACGTCCCGTTCGTCCCCGCGCCGGGCGCTGTTTTGAAACCGGCGGTGGAAAGCGCGTTGGTGACCGTGAGAGTCGTTGCGGCAATATCGCCGGCGCCGGTGTAAGTAGCGGCGGTAGCGATATTCGTGTTCAGCTCGTTGCCCGACCCGGTCCTTACCAGGGCGGTACCGGCGGTTAGCACGCCGTCAAAAATAACCCCGTTGATTAACGGCCCGCCCCCGTCCGTGGTGTGGCCGGCATCCCGCGCGGCGCCGTTGATGGCTTTCAAAAGACCCGTCAGATCAGAATCAGTGTCTTCGTCAGTGCTGTCCTCCACGACAGTGACAACGGCAGCCCCGGCGGCCGGTGTGAAAATGTCCTCCGCCCTC
>JALHFC010000096.1 GCA_022839445.1 Pelotomaculum sp. | reverse complement strand
ACCAAGCTGGATATCTTGAGCGGGTTGGATAAGGTAAAGATCTGTACCGGCTACAATTACCGTGGCGAAATAATGGAGGAATTTCCGGCCAGCCTTAAGGTTTTGAAGGAATGTACGCCTATCTATGAGGAGTTCGAAGGCTGGCAGGAGGATATATCCGGCGCCCGGAAACTGGCGGATCTCCCGTCCGGCGCTAGGAAGTTGCTGGATCGGATTAGTGAAGTGTCCGGTACGCCCGTTGCCCTAATTGGCGTGGGTAGCCGGCGTTCCCAGACCATCCTGATGGCGGATCTGTATTAATCAAAACGTAAAAAAAGTGGTTGACTGTCTATCGTAGCTATAGTAATATGTTTTGGTGTAAGGCTTTCTTGGGCCATTAGCTCAGTCGGCAGAGCACCTGACTTTTAATCAGGGTGTCCCGCGTTCGAGTCGCGGATGGCTCACCAGTTGAGAGGTGAGAGGTGAGAGGTTAGAGGTGAGAGCAAGAGGGAATTGGTTTTAAGCCAATTCCAACAATTATCCCACATCTCACTTCTCACATCTCACCTCTCAAAACGCCTCTCAAAACGGCCCCATGGTCAAGCGGCCTAAGACACCGCCCTTTCACGGCGGTAACCCGGGTTCGAATCCCGGTGGGGTCACCACTTGCATTTGATGTGTCCAAAAGATATAATATTGTTATCAGGCGGGTGTAGCTCAACGGTAGAGCATCAGCTTCCCAAGCTGAGGGTTGCGAGTTCGATCCTCGTCACCCGCTCCATTGATATCAAGGCTTGCAGGGTTTTAGTTTTAATAAAAAATTTTTCACGGTTAAAATACAGTTTAACGCAAAAAACCCTGCTTTATTGGCAGGGTTTTCGTATAGTTTTACCGGCCAAACAACGAACATTGTGAACAGGCGGCATTATAAGCCGCCTCTCATCTTCACAAAGGGGTGGGTTTATGTTAAGCGAAAACGGGCAAAGGGTATTTAATGCCCGGTATGCCCAACTAGACGAAAACGGAAAAATAGTCGAGACTTTCGAGCAAGCGGTACGCAGAATTGCGAAGGCCGCCGCCGGCGTAGAGGAAAACAAAGATTGGGAAGAAAAATTTGCCCGCCATATCGGGGAGCTGCACTTTATTCCCTCGACGCCGATATGGGCGAACGTGGGCAAACCCGACCGCCCCTGGCAGCCGGCTGCATGTTTTGTCCTTTCAGTTGAGGACTCCCTGGATTCTATGTACGAAACATTGAGCCAGACCGCCCAGGTATTCAAATCAGGTGGCGGCGTGGGCTACAACTTTTCACCAATAAGGCCAAAAGGTGAGATAGTGATGTCCACCAAAGGCAGGGCCTCCGGGGTAGTAGAGCTGATCAAGCTATACAATGCATCGTCGAATATGGTTATGCAGGGGGGTGTCCGGCGGGGCGCAAGCATAGGCATACTGAACATCGACCACCCGGAGATAGAGGGTTTCATAGAGGCAAAGTTGAACGGCGGGCTGGAGAACTTCAACTTATCAGTTGGAATCACAGACGCTTTCATGGAAGCCCTTGAAAACGGTTCAAACTGGCAGTTAACCTTTAATGGGAAAACGTTTAAAGAACTACCGGCGCGGGAACTCTGGGAGAAGATTATTAACGCTGCCCATGCCTGCGGGGATCCGGGAGTGATCTTTATTGACACAATTCAAAAATCCAATCCCGTACCGGGCAGAGCGATAAACGCTTGTAACCCTTGCGGCGAACTTCCGTTAAGTCCAGGTGAATCCTGCTTATTGACAAGTATCAACCTGGCTAAAATGATGAACGGCACAAGGCTTAACAAGAGTCTCCTGGAAGAAGTAACGGCTGTGGCCGTTCGGTTTTTGGACAACCTCATCGACGTTGCCCAGTACCCCCTTGAATTAATAACGGAGTCCACCAGGGCAACCCGCAAAATCGGCCTGGGCTACACAGGTCTTCAGGATGCCCTGATCATGGCCGGACTTCCCTATGATTCGCAAAAGGGCAGGGATTTCGCGAGTTTTGTCACCAAAACCATGAGTGACAAAGCTCATCAGGTTTCCGAATCGCTGGCTGAAGAAAAAGGCTGCTTCCCCGAGTGGGAAAACAGTATTTTCTATCCGGATACAAAAAGGCGTAACGCCTCCTGCATAACGATGGCGCCGACCGGTTCGGTCACAACTATGGCAGGGTGCGAAGGGTACGGCATTGAGCCCTTGTTCGCCGTGTCTTATAAAAAGACGACCAACGTGGCCGGGGAGTTCGATGTATTTTCCCCGCTGTTCTTGGAGGCTTGCAGGAAAGCAGGTGTCTCCGAACTGATTGAAGTCGCTAAAAAAGGCTCCTGCCAGATTAACGATATTCCTGAGTCCATAGCTAAAATTTTTAAAGGGGCGCAGGAGATCAACCCTGAGGACCACATATTAATGCAGGCGGCGGTGCAGTCTCACGTGGACAATGCAGTGAGTAAAACCGTTAACCTGCCGAACAGCGCAACCCCCGAAGATATAGGCGAATGCTACCAATCAGCCTACAAACTGGGCCTGAAGGGGATTACCGTATTTCGCGACGGTTCAAAAAAAGGCGCCATCACCGTAGGCGAAGGACCGGTGAAACTGCGACGCGGAGAAATCCTGCCGAGACCTACAAGCGCACAGGGAACAACGCACCGACTCGATACCGGTTGCGGGAAGTTATATCTAACCACCAACTTTGAACCTGACAGTGGTAAAATCCTGGAGACGTTCATCACCACCGGATCAGACGGCGGCTGTTTAATATACACAGAGGCCACGTCAAGGCTCATCAGCCTTGCCATAAGAGGCGGCATCTCGCTGGATGAGATAATTGAACAGTTAGAAGGAACCCATTCTTGCCCGGCTTACATGATGGCGAAGGGGAAAGGCAAGAAACTTTCTCCGGGGAAATCATGCGCCTCGGCCATCGCTAAAAAACTAGCCGAGGTTAAAGCCGAGCTAAACTGCAGCAATAACCACATGGGGGAAGGCCTTAAATGCCCCGTTTGCAATGATATATTGCAGAAAGCAGAAGGGTGCTTTGTATGCCGGTGTGGTTATAGCAGATGTTAAGGCTTGGTGAGGGGCAATCCCTTTTTGGGGATGATAGCCCTATTATTGTAAAGATGAATTACTAAGTGTGCTTATTTCTATGACGCCCGACGCGTTTGAAAGACTTACTTAATTGATGGGAATCAACTGGTTGAGAAATTGAAAAAATTATCTTTGGGGGTCAATACAAAAATCATACGGGAAGAATTAGTAGGAATAGATAACGAGTGGTTTAAAAGCATTTGATCAGGGGGACAAGGGACCTGTCCCCCTGATCCTACCCCTGCCGTTTGACAATAGTCCTTTCGGCAGATTTGCCAAAGAAATGATAACCTGAACCAGCCTCACTGATTATATCCAGGAGTTCGTCAGCTTTTGTAACCACAATGCCTCCTAATACTGTAACACCCCTGACAAAAAAAGCATCGGGCAGCATACTTGCGGTAGGCCCAATAACCAATATTTCTGCGCCTTTTTTGGCTATTTTAAGCAAATCAGCTAGGGTATTGTTAAGTATTGTTACCCCTGTAATAACAAGCAGATCAGCATCGGGCACATACATTGGCGCATCTTGTGCGGGTGCAAAGTGAGCCAACTCGCTTCCCTTGAGCGTTCTTGCATCCATTTCCAGCACCTTATAGTCGGCTCCCTCCCGGTTAAGCTTCCTTAAAATCGGCACCAGGGCGCCAATCACCACAGTCTTATTAAACCGGCGTACATCCACCCCGTCAAAAGCGTCTCTACCAGTGATTACTTCATAACCAGCGAGCTTTTCTTTCTCCCGGCACAATGTGCTCAGTGCGTTTAAAACCGCAATCCCCATCGTCCTTTTGAGTGGGTTGGGCGAACATGTGTCTTCAATACATTCCAAAGCAGCGCGTCCCCTGAGCTTCCCTGACAAGGGCATCGCCCGGGCCGAGCCTGGGCAGCAAACCGCCTCCGGCATTTCCTTAACAGGGGTAAAACACAACCCCCCGTGGCCTGTTGTCAGTTTAACGCCGGAAAAAAACAGGCCAAATACCGCTCTTTCTACCTTTATCTGATTAATATTTTCACCTATTTTGTTTTTCAGTATCTCGACTGTCTCCGCAAGCAACACATTTTTGATGTAACCCATTATTTTTCAACCTCGCAGTTAAATCTAAGTTTAGAAGTTCGCTTATGCCTATATTACCAAACCCGGCAAAATATAACCATATACAAATACCGGTCATATTAATTCGGGACAGGTCCCTTGTCCCAAAATTCTACCGATCACACTTTTCGATATCCCGGTAATCCCGGATAGCTGCCTTACTGCATCTTACAATTTCTTCATGCGCCATCCTGGTTTGTTCCGGTGCCGCGAGGTTAAATATCACCACTTTCCCACCGCTTTTAAGATAGACAAAGGGTGGTTTTTCCGCGTCTATGCTCGACAAAAGTTTCCGGGTCCAAAGCCTTCCAACTTTTGTTAGGGGGTGCGACTCCCTAACAAAAACTGTCAGGCTGTTTGGCCTGGCGGTTTTTGTCGATCACAGAGCCCAGTCTTTAGGCAAATCGGCGACAAACGTCTGAATGGCCGGTTTGGTTTTTATGCTCATTAATCAGGCCATTTACCAATGTGGCCCTGACTATA
>JALHFC010000095.1 GCA_022839445.1 Pelotomaculum sp. | reverse complement strand
TCCGAAACAGAGCGCAATATTCAAAGGATGGAGCGGGCAGTGGAGGTGATCAGCGCCGGCAAAATTTCCGGCGCTGTCGGGACCTACGCCAATATCGATCCCCAAGTAGAAGCGCATGTTTGCCAAAGACTGGGTCTAAAACCTGCCAGGGTGTCTACACAGGTACTACAGAGGGACCGCCACGCCGAATACCTTACCACTATCGCCATCATTGGCAGTTCACTGGACAAGTTTGCCACCGAACTGCGCAGCCTGCAGCGCACCGACATCCTGGAAGTAGAGGAGCAGTTCAAGAAGGGCCAGAAAGGCTCCTCGGCCATGCCTCACAAGCGCAACCCCATCACCGGTGAGCGTATCTCCGGAATGGCCCGCCTGCTGCGCGGCAATGCCCTGGCGGCTATGGAAAACATGCCGCTCTGGAACGAGCGCGATATTTCCCACTCATCCGTGGAACGGGTAATCATCCCCGACAGCACTATCATTCTCGACTACATGCTGGTCAAGTGCTACAATATTATTTCCAACCTACAAGTTTATCCCGCAAACATGATGAAAAATATTGAGCGCACTCACGGGCTGATTTTTTCCCAGCGCGTGCTTTTGGCTTTAATAGAGGAAAAAGGCTTGTCCAGGGAGCGGGCTTACGAACTGGTCCAGCGCAACGCTATGCAGTCCTGGCGCACCGGGGAGAGTTTCCGCGGTTTGTTGTTACAGGACAACGATGTGACGGCGCATCTCAGTGAGAAAGAAATAGACGGCCTTTTTGATTATAGCTACCACTTAAAGCGTGTGGATGAAATATATGGCAGGTTTGGCTTGTAAAAAGGGTTAGGCGAATTCATTTATAATTTACAGTGAGAGCTAATAGATAGGGGGAAAAATATGGATAGCCTAGGTAGTGGGGGACTGGAAAACCAGTATGCCGGCCTACTCGAACGGGACAAACCCGGCGAAGAATGTGGTGTTTTTGGCATATACGGACCCGGCCTTAATGTGGCCAAACTGACTTATTACGGTCTATATGCTTTGCAGCACCGCGGTCAGGAAAGCGCGGGCATTGCCGTGGGAGATGGGAAAAGGATCCATCTCCGAAAAGGCATGGGATTGGTTTCCGAGGTATTCAAGTTTAAAAACCTTGACGTTTTCCAGGGAGATGTTGCCGTGGGCCATGTGCGTTATTCAACCGCCGGCGCCGGTCACTCCGTCAACGCCCAACCACTGGTTTTCCGTTGCGCCAAGGGCATGTTCGGCCTGGCTCATAACGGCGACCTTACTAATATTACTGAACTGCGCTCGCAGTTGCTATCAACCGGATCGGTTTTCCAGTCCTCCACTGACAGCGAAGTGATCGCCAATCTTATCGCGCGACACGGTCAGGGTAACCTTGCGGATTCCATCGTTAAGACAATGGGTGACATCAAGGGCGCCTATGCCCTGTTGATCATTACGGAAAAAAGTTTAATCGGGGTCAGGGACCCCCACGGCCTGCGGCCTTTGTGCCTGGGGCGCCGGGGAGACGCGTTTGTGCTGGCTTCGGAGTCATGCGCCCTGAACACAGTCGGGGCAGATTTTGTAAGAGATGTGGAGCCTGGTGAAATAGTTATTATAGACAACAATGGGCTGACTTCTAAAATGGCGCAACCGGGTTGTAAAAAAGCGCACTGTATTTTTGAGTATATTTACTTTGCCCGGCCGGACAGCCGTATGAACGGCTTCAACGTCAGCAAGGTGCGCCGCGAAATGGGGCGGCAGCTTGCCAGGGAGTACCCGGTCGAAGCCGATATTGTGATTCCCGTCCCGGATTCAGGTAAAACAGCGGCTTGGGGGTTTGCGCAGGAGTCGGGTATCCCCTATGAGGAGGGCTTGATGAAAAACAGGTACATCGGCCGTACCTTTATCCAACCCGGCCAGGATAACCGGAACCTGGAAGTGAGGATCAAGCTAAACCCCGTGCGGGACGTGCTGGAGGGAAAGCGGGTAGTTGTGGTGGACGACTCTATCGTCCGGGGCACCACTAGCTGCAGGATTGTTAGAATGATACGCGATTGCGGGGCAAAGGAGGTCCATTTTTGCCTCAGCTCACCGCCTATTAGAAAATCTTGCTACTACGGGATTGACACGTCTGATGAGGATGAACTGATCGCGGCCTCCAAAAGTGCAGAGGAAATCGGAAAATTCATTGACGCGGACGGCATACACTTCCTTAGCCTGGAAGGCCTGCTTGGGATCTTTGGGGAGAAGCGGCATGATTTTTGTACCGCTTGCTTCAGCGGGAATTACCCGGTGGAGATCCCCACGCTGCATGAGTGCGGCAAGTATGATCTTGAATAGACGGCGGGAGCCCTAATTATTGCCTGGGGGTTAAATTTAATGAATGAAAATAATATTTCCGGAAAGGGTTTGACCTACGCGGACGCCGGTGTGGACATAGACGCCGGGGAAGAAGCGGTGCGCCTGATGCGTGAAGCCGTGCGGAGCACCTTCCGGCCGGAGGCGCTGGCCGATATCGGCGGTTTCGTGCTGGTGGCCGGCACAGATGGGGTAGGCACTAAGCTCCGGGTGGCGATGCTGATGGACCGCCACGATACTGTAGGTATTGACGCGGTGGCCATGTGTGTGAACGATATTCTGGTCCAGGGGGCCGAGCCCCTTTTTTTCCTGGATTACCTGGCGGTGGGCAGGCTTGTTCCGGAAAAGGTAGCCGCCATCGTGGGCGGCGTGGCTGAAGGCTGCCGCCAGGCCGGATGTGCGCTAATAGGTGGGGAGACTGCGGAAATGCCCGGCTTTTACGGCCCGGACGAGTACGACCTGGCCGGTTTTGCCGTGGGTGTGGTGGATCGCAATAAAATTATCGACGGGCGCAGGATTGTTCCGGGCGACAAGCTTGTCGGCCTACCTTCGTCAGGGCTGCATAGCAACGGTTATTCCCTAGTGCGCAAAGCCCTACTGGATGTTGCCGGTTATAGCATGGACACTTTTTTGGAAGGCTTGGGATGTACCCTCGGCGTGGAGTTGCTTGCTCCTACCCGGATTTACGTTAAAGCAATAATGCCTTTACTGGAGCGTTTTGATATAAAAGGGCTGGCCCACATCACCGGAGGCGGCCTAACGGGGAATATTCCGCGCGTGCTGCCCACCGGCGTGGGGGTTACGGTCGGGTTGGGGACATGGCCGGCGCCCCCTGTGTTTAATTTGATCAAAGAGGCGGGCAAAGTGGCGGATCAGGAAATGCTGCGTACCTTCAACATGGGTATCGGCCTGGTGGCGGTGGTCGCGGGCGAACAGGCCGGAGCGGTTATGGATGACCTGTCGGCAAGGGGTGAAAAAAGCTATCTCATCGGTGAAGTGGTAGAAGGTACGAGTGGTGTAAATTACATATAAATTCCCAAGGGGAGGGAAAAATGTGGGTAAATTGCGATTAGGTGTCCTGGCCTCCGGACGGGGCTCCAACTTGCAGGCCATCATGGATGCGGCCGCTACCGGCAAAATTGAGGCGGAAGTTGCCGTGGTAATCAGCGACAATGAAGGCGCTTTCGCCCTGGAAAGAGCGCGCCGGGCCGGCATACCGGCCGAGTTTGTAGACCCGGAGGCTTTTTCATCGAAGGAGGAATATGAAAAGGCCATAGTGGCTTTGCTGCAGCGGTACGGGACCGGGCTGGTCTGTCTGGCCGGGTACATGAGGATGGTCGGCAAAGTAATGCTCGATGCTTTTTGGAACAAGATCATTAACATCCACCCCGCGCTCCTGCCCTCCTTTCCCGGGTTGCACGGACAAGAGCAGGCCTGGAAGCACGGGGTAAAGTATAGCGGCTGTACAGTGCATTTTGTTGACGAGGGAATGGACACCGGCCCCATTATCATCCAGGCGGTTGTCCCGGTTTATGACGACGATACGGCAGACACCCTGTCGGCCCGCATCCTGGAGCAGGAGCACCGGATCTACCCCGAGGCCATCAGACTATTTGCCGGGGGAAAACTTAAAATCACCGGCAGGAAAGTAAGTTGGGAGAAGGGGACAGGTCCCTTGTCCCACAGTTAAAAAACATACCAGGAAAGAGGTGAAAATCCTGGTTTCTTTGGGGTAGGACAAGGGGACATGTCCCTTGTCCTACGAAAAGGCAAGGGATAGATCCTGTGTTGCCCGATGTAGCGAAAAGTCGCGACCGAGTTTTGCTAAATAACTGTCCATGTGGTGTTAAACACTTATTTCCGGGTAGTTTAGCTAGCAATAAGGCCGCCTTGAACCTGTACCTGTCCCCTTGTCCCGCTCGTTTGTCGATCGGGTCCAGGAAACCAGGAGTTAAATATGCCTGTTAAACGTGCACTGATTAGTGTCTCTGACAAGACCGGCGTGGTTCAATTTGCCCGGGGCCTTTCTGAGCTGGGGGTAGAAATTATTTCCACCGGCGGTACAGCCCAAGCATTACAGGAGGCCGGAGTGCCTGTTACATACGTTTCCGACGTCACCGGTTTTCCTGAGATCCTGGACGGGCGGGTAAAGACCCTGCACCCCGGCGTACACGGCGGTATCCTGGCCCTGCGTAACGAAGAACACCTGGTCCAGCTTAAAAAACATGGTATCACACCTATCGACCTGGTGGCTGTAAACCTTTATCCCTTCCGGGAAACTATCGCCAGGCCGGACGTCACCGTGGCGCTGGCTGTTGAAAACATCGACATCGGTGGCCCCGCGATGGTCCGCTCCGCCGCTAAGAACTACAACAGCGTTATCGTGATTGTGAATCCGGAGCGCTATGCTGGGGTGCTTGACGCTCTCCGCCAAGGTAAAGCCGGGAGGAAGTTAAGGTTGTCACTTGCCTTAGAGGCCTTTTCACACACTGCCTCCTACGACGCTGCAATTGCTGCTTATCTGGAAGGACTTGAGGACGGCGGGGAACTGTTTCCACCCACCTGGAACATCACGGTAAGACGGGCGCAAGTCTTACGGTATGGAGAGAACCCCCACCAAAAAGCCGCCTTTTATCGCGACCCGTCAGTGACGGGACCCTGCGCGGGCAATGCGGAGCAGCTTTGGGGCAAAGAGCTCTCTTACAACAACATTCTTGATACCAACGCCGCTTTTGAACTGGTGCGGGAATTTAGCGATCCCGCGGCGGTCATTGTCAAGCACAACAACCCCTGCGGTTGCGCCTGTGCAAGCGGGCCGGCGGACGCTTACAGGAAGGCCCTGGAGACCGATCCGGTTTCGGCTTACGGGGGAATCGTCGCCTTTAACCGGGTAGTGGATGCTGCAACTGCGCAGGAAATGGCTAAAATATTCTTAGAAGTTATCATCGCGCCCGGCTACGCCGAAGACGCCCTCGACATATTAAAAGCCAAATCCGGCTTAAGGCTGCTGGCGACGGGTGAGATTGCCGGGCAGACAAACGACCGTTTTGAGATCAGGAAGGTGAACGGCGGTTTACTAGTGCAGGAGGCTGACCGGGAAGTGTTCCAACAGCCTGATATAAAGGTGGTCACCAGGAGGGCGCCAACCGCGGAGGAAATAGAAGAGCTTTCTTTTGCCATGACCGTGGTCAAACACGTCAAGTCCAACGCCATTGTCGTGGCCGGAGGACGCCGGTTGATCGGTGTAGGCGCCGGTCAGATGAACCGGGTGGGATCAGCCCGTATCGCTTTGGAGCAGGCGAGCGAAAAAAGCCGCGGGGCGGTGATGGCTTCCGACGCCTTTTTTCCATTCAGAGACACGATTGATGAAGCAGCTAGGGCGGGTATTACAGCCGTTATCCAACCGGGCGGCTCTATCCGCGATAATGAATCAATCCAGGCTGCCGACGAGCATGGTATTGCAATGGTGTTTACAGGCATGAGGCATTTTAAGCATTGATTTTTGTTAAAATCAACAAATATACGGGGAGTGTTGCAAACAAGACAGCGGCAGCTGCGCTTAAAAACAAATCAAGAAAGAGGTGAAGGACCTGGTTTCTTGGCGGTGCCATACGGAACTGCCGCCCGTGAGTCGAGCGGGCAAAAACCTCATTCTTATTTTTAATAGGTTTTAGAAACTGGGTGTTTGTATGAAAGTGCTGGTAGTGGGCGGCGGCGGGCGCGAGCATACACTGGTCTGGAAGCTGAAAAAGAGCCCCCGTGTCAGGGAAATTTACTGTGCCCCGGGCAACGCGGGCATAGCCCGTGACGCTGCTTGTGTCAACATCGGCGCGGAAGATATCCCCGGCTTGCTGGCCTTTGCCCTAAACAAAAAAATAGACCTCACCCTGGTGGGTCCCGAAGCGCCGCTAACCGCAGGGATAGTGGACGCTTTTCAAGATGCCGGGCTTAAAATTTTCGGGCCGTCACGAGCCGCTGCGGAAATTGAGGGCAGCAAGGTGTTTGCCAAAGACATCATGGCCAGGCACGGTATCCCCTCCGCCGGGTACGCTGTTTTTACCGATCCGGCCGAAGCCCGCGCTTATATAGATAAAATTGGAGCTCCCTGTGTGGTTAAGGCGGAAGGCCTGGCTGCCGGCAAGGGGGTAATTGTGGCTGAGGACCGGCAGACCGCTCTCGACGCGGTGCAATCAATCATGGTGGACAAGGCCTTCGGCAAGGCGGGGGAGCGCCTGGTGGTTGAGGAGCGCCTGACAGGTGAGGAAGTGAGCATTCTAGCTTTTACCGACGGGTTTAACGTAGTCCCGATGATTTCATCACAGGACCACAAGCGGGCTTTTGACGACGATCAAGGTCCCAATACCGGGGGTATGGGCGCCTACGCCCCGGCGCCGGTCTACACTCCTGAAATGCACGGCCAAGTGATGGAAGAAATTCTTATTCCCATTATCCGCGCTATGGACGCCGAGGGATGCACATACCGGGGCGTTATCTACGCCGGGCTGATGGTGACCGCGCAGGGGCCGAAGGTGCTGGAGTTTAACGCCCGCTTCGGTGACCCGGAGGCGCAGCCGGTGCTCATGCTTTTAGAGACCGATTTGGTAGAGATTATCGAAGCTGTTTTGGAAAACCGCCTGGACAAGGTGGAGATTAAGTGGAAAGATCAGGCTTGCGTGTGCGTGGTCCTTGCATCCGGCGGTTACCCCGGCTCTTACGAGAAGGGCAAAGTAATAAGGGGGCTTGACCAGGTCCCCGGGGACGTGGTGGTGTTCCATGCCTATCAACACCGCTTACGCAGCCGTAGATAAAATCAGCTTCGAGGGGATGCGCTGCCGCCGGGACATCGGCCGCCGGGCGCTGGAGAGATGACACAGGGTGACACAGGGGGACGGTTCTTTTGTGTCGTCCCCGTGCTTATCCCAAAAGAAGAGCCGCGAAAATGCTTTACACGGTAAAACCCCGTGCTTCCAAAGGAAAGGGAAGCAGGAGAACAACCATGAAAATGCTTTACACAGTAGAACGGATGAAAGTATCCATTTGTTTCCATGCTTTCACATTAACCGTCCCCGTGCTTCCCTGGGGGCGCGGATAAATTTTATAAAGGGGAATTTTTGATTTGTCTGGTAGGTTTAACCTTAAAATCATAGTAGCGGGGGAT
>JALHFC010000094.1 GCA_022839445.1 Pelotomaculum sp. | reverse complement strand
TTCACATACAATAGCGGTATATTGGTTGACTATCTTAAGTCCACTACTTATAATACAAGTGCAGGCAAAACATCAAAACATCGAAGGGAAATGCCGGATATGAAAGCACAAAATGATGTACAGGTAACAATCCGTGTTGATAAAAATCTGAAGGAAAACGCTGAAAACCTGTTTAAACAGCTTGGAATGAATATGAGCACCGCTCTAAACGTATTTTTACGCAAGGCAGTCAATGAAAGCGGTATTCCATTTGCCGTGAGCATAAAAAGCTCCGGCTTTGGTCCTGCAGGTTGCTCGGCGGATGAAATTGCAGATTTGTTTACGGCTTCCGTTAAGCGTGAAATTGCAAGAAAGCAGCAAACAGGTTTACCCATAGCGCGGTATGATGTTGAAAACAAGCGGGCATATTTGGAATATCCTGACGGCAAACGAGAGTACATTAATGGTTGATGGACAAAAACATCCTATTGTACTGGTTTTTGCCGGACCAAATGGTTCCGGCAAGACAACCGCCACACAAGGATTTCAAGTCTATGGCGTTTATATTAACGCTGACGACCTAAAAAGAAAGTACGGGCTGACTGACCTCGAAGCCGCGCGTCTAGCAGAAGCGTTTCGCAATGATTCTTTGGACAAAAACAACGACTTTACATTTGAAACGGTTTTATCTACCGAGCGAAATCTATTGCTGTTGCAAAAGGCAAAGGCATGCGGGTACGAAGTGCAGTGCGTTTATGTATTAACCCGCGACGTGAACATCAATGTCGCCAGGGTCCGTGCCCGTCATGCAGCCGGCGGACACAACGTGCCGGAAGATAAAATCCGGACCCGTTATTTTCGTGCGTTTGAGTTATTGCCGCGGTTAGTTGATATCTGTGACAAAATCGCGGTTTATGACAATTCCGAAGTGCCTTCATTGATTTTTCTCAAAGAAGACGGACGTTTAATGACATACCCAAATAAATACTGGCCGGAAGTAGCATTACGAAAACTTCTGGGGCTGTAGGGCACAGGGGGACGGCTTCCGGCGTTTCCGACGCGGACATTGGGTCCAAAAGGATAACACAAGCCTCCCCATATAAAAGAAGGCACAAGGGGACGGTTCTTTTGTGTCGTTCGGAACGACACAAAAGAACCGTCCCCTTGTGCTACCCTTGTGCTACTTATTATGCTTTAGCCATTGACCGCCCTTAGGCGGAGAAGAGCGCGTTTTAAGGCCAGCTCCGCCCGCATCACATCCAGGTCCGCATGCTTTGCGGCCAATCTATCTTCGGCCCGCTGCTTAGCCCTTTCGGCGCGGGCCACATCGATCTCCTCAGCCCGCTCGGCTGAAGGCGCCAGAATGGTTACCTTGCTGTTGCGCACTTCCATAAACCCGCCGCTTATAAAAACCTTGATAAAGTCACTGTCCTGCTGGACTCTCATAATACCGATATTAAGGGATGTAATAAGCGGGGCGTGCTCCGGCAATATACCCAATTCGCCTTCAGTACCTGGCGCTACTAAAAACTTTACATCCTCACTGAAAACTTTCCTCTGAGGAGTTACGATTTCTAGTCGTTGCTTTTTTTCCGACATATGGCGCACTCCCCTCTTTTATCCGGCTAATTGCTTGCCTTTTTCCACTGCCTCTTCTATGCCGCCTACCATGTAGAATGCATCCTCAGGCAGGTCGTCGTGCTTGCCGTCCAGGATCTCCTGGAAAGCACGGACAGAATCTTTCAGGGAGACAAACTTGCCGGACATACCGGTAAACGCTTCAGCGACGTGGAATGGTTGCGACAGGAACCGCTGGAGTTTCCGGGCGCGGGCAACGGTGAGTTTATCGTCGTCTGAAAGTTCTTCCATACCAAGAATAGCAATGATGTCCTGGAGCTCCTTGTAACGCTGGAGCACCTTTTGAACACCCCGGGCCGTCATATAGTGCTCATTGCCCACAACCAGGGGGTCGAGGATCCGTGACGTTGAGTCAAGCGGGTCCACCGCCGGATAAATGCCTAGCTCGGCAATCTGGCGGGAAAGAACAACGGTGCCGTCCAAGTGGGCAAACGTGGTGGCCGGGGCCGGGTCGGTCAAGTCGTCAGCAGGCACGTATACGGCCTGCACTGAAGTAACCGAGCCCTTCTGGGTGGAAGTGATCCGCTCCTGCATCTGGCCCATCTCAGTGGCCAGGGTCGGCTGGTAACCCACGGCGGAAGGCATCCGGCCCAGCAGCGCTGAAACCTCGGAGCCGGCCTGGGTAAAGCGGAAAATGTTATCAATAAAGATCAAGGTGTCGGCGCCTTCTGCGTCACGGAAATATTCCGCCAAGCACAATCCGGTCAGCGCCACCCTTAGGCGGGCGCCCGGCGGTTCGTTCATCTGCCCGAACACCATGGTGGTCTTATCAAGAACACCGGCCTCTGTCATTTCATTATAAAGGTCGTTTCCTTCACGAGTGCGCTCGCCCACACCGGCAAACACCGAGATGCCGCCGTGCTGTTTGGCGATGTTGTTAATTAACTCCATCACTATAACGGTCTTGCCCACGCCGGCGCCGCCAAACAGGCCGATCTTGCCGCCCTTAAGGAACGGCACCAACAGGTCAATAACCTTGATTCCAGTTTCTAACTGCTCAGTCTTGGTAGACTGATCGATCAAAAGCGGCGCAGGACGGTGAATTGGATACGTGGTCTCAGTATCAATGGGGCCAAGACCGTCGATAGGCTCACCCAGGACGTCAACTAGCCGGCCCAGGGTCTTCTTTCCTACCGGAACAGTAATTGGGGCACCTGTATCCACAGCCTCCATACCGCGCACTAGTCCATCCGTGGCGGACATGGCAACGGTGCGGACAGTGTTATTCCCCAAGTGCTGAGCTACTTCCAGTGTCAAGTCAATCTTCCTGCCGAACATATCTTCTTTGTCGCTCTTGATTTTAATGGCGTTATAAATGTCAGGCACCTGTCCGGGTGGAAAACTGACGTCCACCACAACGCCGATAACCTGTACAATTTTACCAACGTTCACTCTCTTACCTCCTTCGTCTAAGGTACGGGGACAGGTATATACTTCCTTGTCTTACTAGTAGGAATTATTCTAAAGCTGCCGCGCCGCCGACAATTTCGGAAATTTCCTTGGTGATCTGGGCCTGACGGGCCCGGTTCATAGACAACGTGAGGCTGTCTATCATTTCCGACGCGTTCTTGGTAGCGCTGTCCATAGCGGTCATGCGAGCGCTTTGCTCACCGGCCTTGGACTCCAGCATCCCCTGGTAAATGGCGTTTTCAATGTACTTGGGCAAAAGTTCAGCCAGCACAGCCTCTGCAGAAGGTTCAAAAATATAAGGCACATTCTTGGCGTCCCCTTCTTTTTCCTCCCCCGCAGGCGGTTCGGCCGGCAATAATTTGATCATAACGGGTTTTTGCACCAGCACATTCACAAACTGGCTGTAAACCAAATATACCGCATCATATTCCTCGACCGAGTACTTTTCAATAACAAATGCCGCCACTTCCTTGGCCGTTCCATACTTGATATCGTCACCCAACCCCACATACTGCTTCGGGATATTGTAACCGCGCCGCAAGAAAAAATCACGGCTTTTGCGCCCCAGAGTAACCAGGCTCAACTCAGCAGTAACGCCCTTTAGCTCCTGGGACGCCCGACGGATTACGTTGCTGTTGAAACCGCCGCACAAACCCCGGTCGGCTGTAACAATAATATAAGCTACCTTTTTTGGCTCACGCACGGCCAGCAAGGGGTGCCTTACACCGCTGGAAGCTACTGCGACCCTGCCCAGGACGCCCCTAAGCCGGTTGGAGTACGGGCGGGCAAACTGCACCGCTTCCTGGGCCCTGCGCATTTTAGCCGCTGCGACAGCATGCATGGCTTTAGTGATTTGCTGGGTACTTTTAATACTTTTAATGCGGCGTCGCAAGTCTCGCAAACTTGCCATCTACGTTTTCACCACCTCTATATTCGGTAGTCGGTAGTCGTCGTCTAAAATATATTCAAGTCCGAAATTCTACCGCCAGTGGCCTTATTTCTAAAGTTAGCACTGACCGGGTCGGGTTATACCCCATGCGTGGACTTAAATCCATTTTTGAAATCTTCGATAGCCGCGCGGAGTTCGTTGTCCACTTCTTTTAAATCGCCTGTCTTGCGGATTTTTTCACCGATATTGGGCTTGTTTGCCTTCATATACTTTAATAGCTCCGCTTCAAAAGGCTGGACCGTCTCCACCGGCATGTCGTCCAGATAACCATTGGCCACTGCAAAAATGCTCATGACCTGTTCTTCGATTGACATGGGCACATACTGCCCTTGCTTCAGCAATTCCACCATGCGCTCACCGCGGGTCAACCTGGCTTGGGTTGCCTTGTCCAGGTCAGAGCCAAACTGCGCAAAAGCAGCTAACTCACGGTACTGGGCGAGGTCCAGGCGGAGCCGACCGGCAATAGCTTTCATCGCTTTCACCTGGGCCGCGCCACCAACCCGGGATACGGAAATACCCACGTTGACGGCCGGGCGGACACCGGCGTAAAAAAGGTCGGGCTCAAGGAAGATCTGACCGTCGGTAATGGAAATCACGTTGGTCGGAATATAGGCTGAAACGTCGCCCGCCTGGGTTTCGATAATGGGCAGGGCCGTCATCGAACCGGCGCCAAGGTCGTCGGACAGCTTGCAAGCGCGCTCCAAAAGCCGGCTGTGCAGGTTGAACACGTCCCCCGGATAAGCTTCACGCCCGGGAGGACGGCGCAGGAGCAAGGACATCTCGCGGTAAGC
>JALHFC010000093.1:8208-8655 GCA_022839445.1 Pelotomaculum sp. | reverse complement strand
AAAATTGTCTGCAATTGTAAATCATCTGGGCAATGAAATTTATCGGGTCGATGTCCACGATCAAGAGCCAGAGCGGACTTGCTGCTATATCATCCGGGCGGACAAGGTAGTCCTAATTGAAACCGGGCCGGCGCCCGGCGCCGTTCATATCATGGCAGCGCTTGAAAGCCTGGGAATACCGCGGGAAAAAGTCGATGGCATTATTGTCACCCATGTCCACCTGGATCACGCGGGCGGGGCCGGGACGATTGCCCGCGACTTGCCGGAAGCCAGGGTTTATGTACATCCCAGGGGGGCGAGGCACTTGATCGACCCGTCCAGGCTTATTGCCGGGGCCAGGTCTATCTACGGCGATAGCTTCGACCGCCTATTCGGCGAAATTTTGCCTGTTCCCGCTGAAAGAGTCAGCATGCCGGGGGATGGGGATACTTTGGATATTGGCGGGGG
>JALHFC010000093.1:0-8129 GCA_022839445.1 Pelotomaculum sp. | reverse complement strand
TGGGTCGCGATTATATACTGCCCAGCGCTCCACCGCCGGAGTTTGATCCGCCGGCAGCGGTTGTAATGTTGGATCGCCTAAGTGGGCTAGGTTTGGAGCATGTTTATTTCACTCATTTTGGCAAAGCATCCGGCGCGGGCGATATTTTATCCCGCAACAAGGAATTGGTACGGTTTTTTGAATCCGTAGGCAGGCAGGTACTAGATTCGGGGGGCGGGGCCGCTGAGGTGGAAGAAATCCTGTGGGAACATGTAATGCAGGAACTGGCGCGGCACGGCGCCGTTGACAGGGAACACCCGGCGGTAAAGTTTCTGGCTTTGGATATGCGCTTAAACGCGGCCGGGATAGTTCATTACCTGGAAAAGAACAAAAGTTAACATATTGAGATTTAGCGAGTAAAATAGTATTATTAGAAAGAATAGATAAAGGCCGTCGATGGCATGGCATTTGACGGTGAATAATATATTTTGATGTTTTTTCCGTCAGGAGTAGGGTGCTATGAGTCGCTTGACTAATATTACCGGGGGCATATTTTTGCGCTGGGGGATAATGCAGTTAATTGTTGTCGCCCTGGTTTTCCTGATCCGCCCGGGTTTCTGGGAAACCGTGGTCGCCATGATTTTAGCCAATGCCGCCGGCACATACCTGATCGTGGACTACATTCAGAAACACAGGATAGAAATCATCTTAAAGCTAAGTGATGTGTCCTCCGTGGCCATCACCGACCGGGAAAGGGTGCTGGCTTACATCGGTGAGGGCTCGGATCACCACCACGCGGGCGGGCCGATTATTACCCATGCCACCAAACAAGCGGTGGAAACAGGGGAACTGGGTATCATTAAGGACAAAAAGGGCCTGGACTGCCCGGAAAAAAACTGCCCCTTGCAGGCGGCCGTTATTGCCCCACTTATGTGTCGGGGCGAAGTGGCAGGGACGGTTAAGCTCTACCAGACCAGCCAGGGTGACCTGCAGCCGGCAGTTATAAAGCTTGCCGTCGCTGTGGCCCAGCTTTTGGGCCTCCAGGTGGAGTTGGCCGAGTTGGACCGGCAGGCCCAACTTGTGACGAAAGCGGAGCTCGACGCCCTGCACGCCCAGATCAACCCGCATTTTCTGTTCAACACGTTAAACACGATTATCACTTACACCCGCACGCACCCGGAGATGGCGCGCAAGCTATTAATCCGCCTGGCCTCTTTTTTCCGCCAGACATTGAAAAGGCACGGGCACTTCAACAGTTTGAGGGAGGAAATAGAATACGTCAATACTTACCTGATCCTCGAAAAGGCCCGCTTCCGGGAGAAACTCCGTATCCAAAAGGATATCGACCCGGCATTGCTTGGCTACCAGGTACCGGTGCTAACGCTCCAGCCGCTGGTTGAAAATGCTATCAAACACGGCATCCAGCCCAAGATGGGACCCGGGACGGTGCAAATCTCGGCCAAGCTGGTTGACGGGGAAATGCGCTTTATGGTCAGGGACGACGGTGTAGGGATAAAAAACGACAAGTTATCCGCTGTCCTGCTCCCCGGCTTTGGGTCCGGCAACGGGGTGGGGCTGAGCAACGTCAACGAGAGGTTAAGGAGCCTTTTCGGTGAGGAATACGGGTTAAGGATTGAAAGCGAAGTAGATATGGGTACGGGTGTCTACGTTAGGATCCCCCTTAACGATAGTACGCGGGAAGGGGGGGTGTTTGCCGGTGAAACTCAAGGCGTTGATAGTAGATGACGAGTATCCTGCCAGGCAGGAGCTGAGATATGCCCTGGAAAGTTTTGAAAACATTGAGATCGTAGGGGAGGCGGCAAACGCCCAGGAGGCTTTGGCCCTGATCAAGGCGCTGGACTACCAGGTTCTTTTTTTGGATATTTCCATGCCGGGGATGAACGGGCTGGAGCTGGGCGCGGCCATTCAGGAACTGCCCAAGCGCCCGTATATCATTTTTGTGACGGCGTATGACGAGTACGCGGTATCGGCTTTTGACGTTAACGCGGTGGATTATATATTAAAGCCAATCGAGCCGGAGCGTTTAAAAAAGGCCATCAATAAAGTGATGAGGATTACCAAAGATATTGCTCCCGTTTCCGGGGCGCCTGCCGGCGGCGCCAACGGGCAGGCCGGGTATGAAAACGGGATTAAAATTGATAGGATTCCCGCTGAGATCCAGGGTAAGACTATGCTTGTGGGTGAGTCCGATATTGTCTATGCTTTCACCGAGCAGGACAACGTTTATATCAAGACTTTTGCCGACAAACTGCTGACGAGGTTTACTTTAAAGGATTTGGAGGCCCGGTTAAACAGCCGTGTTTTTTTCCGGACACACCGCTGCTACCTGGCGAACCTGCACAAAGTAAAGGAAATAGTCCCTTTCTTTAACGGTACCTATAATTTAATCGTTGAGGACAAGGAGCGCAGCGAGGTTCCGGTTAGCCGGGCGCAGGCCAAGAAACTGAGGAGAATCTTGGGATTTTAGTGTAGATTTTTGAGCATACTGCCAAAAGCAATCATACAAGGTGCGTTTACGCGCGTATTACCTGCGCCGGAAGCGGTTTAAAGTGGCTCTGGCGTTTGTTTGATAATTCCCATCTGCGTGGGAAAGGGGGTTTGGTTTTTGCGTGTTGTTACAGCAGGGGAAATGAAGGCGTTGGACAAAACAGCAATAGAAGACTACGGCATCCCCGGGCTGGTTTTGATGGAAAACGCCGGTCGCCAGGTAGTTGAAGTAATCCGGCAAGTCCTGGGGGAAGTGCGGGGCAAGTACGTCACTATATTTATCGGCAAGGGGAATAATGGTGGGGACGGCCTGGTCGCAGCCCGCCACCTTTTGAATATGGGCGCCGGGGTGAAAGTGCTGGCGCTGGTTGACGCCGGGGAGATCAGCGGGGATGCGACTATAAACCTGGAAATATGGAGAAACATGGAGCAAAAGGTCTATTCCCTCCACCAGGGTGACAGCGCCAATATCATAAAACTAGTGCTCATGAATACGGATTTGATTGTAGACGCGGTTTACGGAACCGGCTTCAAGGGCCAAGTAGGGGAAAGGGTGGGCCGGATCTTTGAGGCTTTGAGCGAGAGCGGCAAACCAATAGTAGCCGTGGACATCCCGTCCGGCCTGGAGGCTGATACCGGCATGGTAAACGGGCCTTGCATCCGGGCGTCGTATACCGTAACGTTTGGTTTACCGAAGTTGGGACTGGTATTGGAACCCGGCGCCGGTTATGCGGGCAAGGTTACCGTGGCGGATATTTCCCTGCCGGCCAATCTTATTGAAAAAATTGCGACGGAAAGATATATAATAACTTCTGAAATGGTAGGGGACTGGCTCCCTCCCCGCCCGGCCCCGGCTCATAAGGGTAGTTTCGGCCGGGTGCTGGTGGTTGCCGGGTCACGGGGAATGACGGGCGCCGCCTGCCTGACTGGGGAGGCCTCCCTGCGGGCCGGGGCGGGCTTGGTGACAGTGGCCGCGCCTGAAACTTTGCATGATATACTGGAAGTAAAGCTGACTGAGGTGATGACCGCTCCGTTGCCTGACACGGGCAATGGCAGCTTAAGCAAGGGGGCCAAAGGACGTATCCTTTCCCTGCTGGAAGGCGCGGATGTGCTTGCCCTGGGTCCCGGTCTTTCCCAGGAACCTGAGGTAGTGGACCTGGTGAGGGAACTGCTGCCTCTGGTAGGGAAACCATGTGTGCTTGATGCGGATGCCATTAACGCTCTAGCCGGGGCGGGTGATATTTTAGGAAAGGCGCAGGCGCCGGTTGTGATTACGCCTCACCCGGGTGAGATGGCCAGGCTTACGGGGAAAACAGTGAAAGATGTCCAGATGGACAGGCTTGCCGCCGCTATTGAGCCGGCGGCGATGTGGAATGTGGTGGTGTTGCTGAAAGGCGCCCGCACAGTGGTAGCCGCGCCGGACGGCGCCGTTTACATCAACCTCACCGGCAACCCCGGCATGGCCACCGGCGGAAGCGGCGATGTCCTGACCGGAATTGTGGCGGCACTGATAGCCCAGGGGGTGGCGCCGGCCCACGCTGCCGCGGCAGGTGCTTATATCCACGGCCTGGCCGGTGACCGGGCAGCCGGAGAAAGCAGCATGACAGGCATGGTTGCGGGCGACATCCTGGCAGCCCTTCCGGCAACATTTCAGGAACTGGCCCAATGTGAAATTAAAAGTCCGTGCATGATTTAGCATTTAACCGTAAAACTGAAACTAAAAAGCTGTAACTTGCATAATGATGTAATAGATGGGGTGGTTTTATTGATCATCGGAGTAACCAAGGAAATCAAATGTGGGGAAGACCGTGTCGCAATCGCGCCGGCAGGGGTGCAGGCTTTAACCAAAGCCGGCCATGCCGTAATAATTGAAGCAAGCGCCGGTCTAGGCAGTGGCATTTCCGATGAGGCCTATGCTTCATCGGGGGCGGAAATAGTGAGCGCGCCGGCTGAAATCTTTGAACGCGCCGAACTAATTATGAAAGTAAAGGAGCCTCAACCCCAGGAGTACCACATGTTACGGGAAAACCAGATCGTGTTTTGCTATTTTCACTTGGCCAGCGAGCCGGGGCTGACCAGGGAATTAATCAAAGACAAAGTTATTGCCCTGGCCTACGAGACTGTTCAACTAGACAGCGGAGCGTTGCCGTTACTGATACCGATGAGCGAAATAGCCGGGAAAATGGCAATCCAGATCGGGGCGCATTTTTTGGAAAAACCCTATGGGGGCAGGGGAATCCTGCTGGGCGGCGTGCCGGGGGAGCCTTCCGCGAATGTAGTGGTGATCGGGGCCGGGACGGTTGGGGCCAGCGCAATTAAAGTAGCGGTGGGCATGGGCGCGCAAGTGACCGTACTGGACCGCAACGCCGAAAGGATGCGTTACCTTGATGATCTCTACTCAGGAAGGATTGTGACCCTGGCTTCAAACCAGTTTAACATTGAGCGCTCGGTCCGTTACGCCGACCTGTTGATTGGCGCGGTGTTGGTGGTGGGGGCAAGAGCGCCCAAACTGGTGACGGAAGAAATGGTGAAGCAGATGAAGCCGGGCGCGGTTATTGTGGATGTAGCCGTCGATCAGGGCGGGGCTATTGAAACTATTGATCGTGTCACCACACACAGCGACCCCACATATGAAAAGCACGGTGTCATTCACTATGCTGTTTCCAATATGCCCGGCGCGGTGGCCCGCACCTCCACATTTGCCCTTGCTAACGCCACCCTGCCCTATGCCATAGAACTAGCCGAATACGGCTACTTGAGAGCTTTCAAAGATAACAACGCCCTAGCCCGCGGCGTCAACGTTTATAAAGGCCACCTCACCTGCCGCGCCGTCGGAGAATCCCTGGACATGGACCTCCGAAGGAGGTGTGTCCCCATACCTTATACCTTAAAGAAGGTGTCTGATTTGTCTAGTTTTTCAGTTTGGGCCGAGGTCGACTTGGGCGCGATTGCCCATAATACAAAAGAAATCCGCCGGGTGATAGCCCCTTCCGCGAAGATAATGGCGATAACCAAGGCTAATGGTTACGGCCACGGGGCGGTGGAGGTGAGCCGGGCAGCCCTGGCCAATGGAGCCGAATGGCTGGGAGTGGCCAGGGTAGAGGAAGGTGTGGCGATACGAGAGGCAGGAATAAGGGCGCCGGTGCTGGTACTGGGCTACGTTCCGCCGGAACAGCTTGGGGAGGTAGTGCGCCACCAGTTGTCCCAAGCCGTCTATACACGTGAAATGGTCCTGGCGTTGGTGAAGGCCGCCACGGCGGAAGGTGTGCGGGCGCGGGCGCACTTTAAGGTCGACACGGGCATGGGGCGCATCGGTTGGGTATCCGGACCCGGCGCAGTGAGGGAAATGCTGGAGCTGGCCAGGTTGCCCCACCTGGAAGTGGAAGGGATCTTTACCCATTTCGCCGTCGCTGATTCATCGGATAAGGGTTATACATGGGACCAGTTCCACAAGTTTACAGGCTTAATTGAAGAATTACGCCAAAATGGGCTGGAAATACCGGTTCAACACGTAGCAAACAGCGCCGCTCTAATGGAGATGCCGGAAACTCACCTGGATCTGGTAAGGGTGGGCATTAGCATTTACGGCTTGTACCCTTCCAGCGAAGTGGACCAAAGCGTGGTTGATCTGCGCCCAGCCATGAGCCTAAAATCCACGGTTTCCTATGTAAAAAATGTGCCGGCAGGATTTAAAGTGAGTTACGGGTGTACCTATAAGACTGATAAAGCCACGGTTATTGCCACTTTGCCCGTTGGCTATGCCGACGGCTACTCCAGACGGCTCTCTTCCAAGGGGGAGGTCTTGCTGCACGGCCAACGCGCGCCGGTGGTGGGAAGAGTGTGCATGGACCAGATCATGGTTGATGCAGGACACATCCCCGGTGTGAAGGTGGGGGACGAGGCCGTCCTCATAGGCCGCCAGGGCGCCGGGGAAATTTCCGCCGGTGAGGTAGCGGCAAAACTAGATACCATCAATTACGAGGTAATCTGCATGATCAACAGCCGTGTCCCGCGAGTTTATAAATACCAGCCACGGGGACGCCAGCCACGGGGACGGTGACTTTGGCTGGTCCACCAGCCAAAGTCACCGTCCCCGTGGCTGGTATTGACCGCAAAAACGGAGAGCCCCAGCTGTAAGCCAGGGCTTCCTTTGTATTGGGAAGATGCGGAATCGAACCGCACGGCGGGACAAAAATACTGCCAGCGAAAACGTTAAATTTCTATTGATTTGAACCTTTTCGTTCTTAAGTCAGTCTAACATTATAAAATCATGTTTTTGTTTAAAGAATGCTAGGTGAAAGAACCTTGTGTGATAAAAGCCTGATCAGGGCGTCCCAGTCGGGAGACAATGAAGCTTTTACAAAGCTGGTGCAGAAATATTCACCGGATGCTTTCCGGACCGCATTTATAGTGCTGCGTGACAATAATGAGGTAGAAGATGTGGTGCAGGAAGCGTTTTTGACCAGCTATAGCAAAATAAAATCTTTCCGGATGGAAGCTTCTTTTAAAACCTGGCTGTACAGGATTGTAGTCAACCTTTGTTATGACCGTCTTCGCAAACGAAAGCGGGAAAGTATGGCAATGAATAAACTATTTTTGAACCTCGACAGGTGGAATAGGGAAATGCCGGAAATAGAAAAAATAATTGATTTAAGGGAGACCGTTTCGCGTTTAAGCCCGGAGCACCGCTTGGTCCTCACTCTTTATTACGGGATGGATTTCGGCATCCGGAAAGTGGCGGAAATACTTGATATACCGGTTGGCACCGTGAAATCGAGGCTAAACTCGGCCCGTAACCTGATCAAAGAACAATTGGAAAGGGGCCAAGATTATGCGTTGTAAAAACATAAAGCGGATGATGAATGATTTTTTAGATAAAATGCTGACCGGCTCTGAAGAACGTGAAGTTGAAAGCCATATCGCCGCCTGTGAAAGTTGCCGGAATGAATTACTCAAGCTAAAAAGGGCGGACGACGCCTTGCGCACGGTTGTTTGTGAAATGGTTTCGGAGATAAAGGTCCCCGCCGGGCTCAACTGGAAAATTGAAAAAGCCCTGGCTGCAAGGCGAAAACAAAATACTGCGGCAGGACGGCTGGTCGCATTCCTCAAAAATCCTGCCGTGGCGGCGGCATTGCTGTTTTTGATGCAAAATAAGGAACCGGCAGAAGGAGCAGCAGATATTTTATTTGATCGTGATGAACGTGGCGCCACCGCTGTACCGGAGGTTAACGAGAAAAATAAAGCTCCCGGCACACAGGAAATAGCTGCGGTAGACAGTCCCGGAAGGAAGCCGGGGGGGGAGCAGTTGAATAACCGGCCGGCCGAGAATACGCGGGAGAAACTGTTGCCGCCGCCGGAGCCGCAAGCAGTGGAACGGCAAGATCAGTTGGTGTCCCGTCAAACCCAAGCGGATACCCGGGATAAATTGCCGGGGGAATCCCAGCTTATAGCCGGCCAGGCTGCACAGGAGAACACCGGGAACGCGCCGGAGCCGCCGGTCAATAAAGTCTTTAGTATCGCCGGAGATTTTGGCAACGAAAGTGATACCGGTGATTTAAGAAAAGGGACCCTGGATGAGGCAGCCGCCGGCGCAAGTTTTAGGCCGGCAAAACCTACCTACCTGCCGCTGGGGGCGGAACTCG
>JALHFC010000326.1 GCA_022839445.1 Pelotomaculum sp. | reverse complement strand
CGTAGTCGCCTTTATAGTCGCCGGTGACCGCCACGTCCAGGTTGCCTTTGGCTATTTCCTGCAGGCAGCGCACGGCTTCTTTTTTGATAATGTCGTTTAGTTCTTCAAGCGTGGTGTTGAGGGCGTCCTTAATGATGGTGTAGTCGCCCTTGTAGTCGCCGGTCATCCTCACGTCCAGGTTGCCTTCGGCCATCTCTTTCAGGCAGCCGGCCGCTTCTTTAATCGGGGCGATTATGGCGTCCATCATCTTGTTGACGCCTTCGATGACCTTGCGGTAATCGCCGTCGTGTTTTGTGGCGTCGGCGCGGGTCTTCAGCTCTCCTTCTACGGCTGCTTTGGCCAGCATGTTGGCGTCTTCCGCCAGTCTGCCGATGGCCTCGATCATCCGGATCATGGACGGTAATAACTCGTCATTATCACACATTTGACCGGTCTTCTTTAATTCATCCAGGTCGCCAAAGTTGCCGTGGCTGATATTGTTAATCACCTCCGCAAGATACATGTTAGCTTTATTAACTTCGCTGGTAGCGTTTTTAAGGTCGTTCCATACACCGGCATACTCTTTGGTTATTTTGTGTGTAAAATCATTCACCGATATACCGGCAAGAACTGTCATCAATTCATTAACCGGCTCAGCCACAGCTTCGATCAGGCCGTTCATACCGCCCACCAGCTTACCCCAGTCACCTTCAAAGGCCGCCATATTACCGCGGGTATCCAGGCTGCCCTCCCTGACAGCCACTATCAGGCCGTCGGCTACGGCGTCGATGCAGCCGTTCAGGTTGTTCTTGATTTCGTTGAAATCGCCGTGGTAGGTATCGGTGATCTGGGGCGGGATGTCGCCCTTGCTGATCCGGTCTACGTATTCGGCTGCCACGTTTAAAGGCCCGATCACGGCGTCCAGGGTCTTGTTAACCCCTTCGACAACCATGCGGTAATCACCGTTATGCCTTGTGGCATCGGCGCGGGTATCGAGCTTTCCTTCCACTGCCGCCGCAGCGAGCATCTCGGCGTCTCCTACCAGGTTTTGAATGGCCTCTATCATCTTGATAAAGCCCGGCATTATCTCGTCGTTTTCGCTTCTCCGCCCGACTTTCTTTAATGCGTCTAAATCAGTAAGGTCGCCGTTGCTGACGTTAATTACTATCCTGCAGATGTTCGCCAGCCGGGCAATAACGTCGTTGGTGGCATTCTTGAGGTCGTTCCAAATGCCGGTATATTCTTTGACCATCTTTTGACTGATATCATTTAACGCCATCCGGCCAAGAATCGCCATCAACTCATCAACCGGCTCGCCCACGGCTTCCATCAGGCCGTTCATGCCGCCCACCAGCTTGCCCCAGTCGCCGGCAAAGGCGCCTGCGTCGCCGCGTTCATCCAGCCGGCCCTCCCGCACGGCGTTGATCAGGCCGTCGGCTTCTTTGATTAGGCCGTTCACGGCGTCGATGCAGCCGTTCAGGTTGTTCTTGATCTCGTTGAAGTCGCCGTGGTAGGTATCGGTGATCTGGGGCGGGATATCGCCCTTGCTGATCCGGTCCACATAC
>JALHFC010000325.1:674-1554 GCA_022839445.1 Pelotomaculum sp. | reverse complement strand
CTGGATGATGATAAAATATTGAAAAAGGAATTATTCTAAAATAGTGGAGGGGCCTGTTAAGGCCCCTTTTTTGTGTCTATCAGAAGCTGCTGATGCCCATATTCGTCGTGCTGGCCATAGGGGAGATAGCCTGGCTAAAAGGGCTCATCGGGGGAAATTGGCTACCTGCAAAACTACTAGTTCCATGATGGACCGGGCGTGCCGGTTGCATGCTAAAACTTCCGGCCGGCATTTCAGCAAAGCCCGTTGGGCTGGCGCTTGCACTCATTGTGCCGGCGCTAAAAGCGCTGGTACCGATATTGCTTGGCGAGCCCAGCATCCCTTGACTGGCCATGCTGCTAAGTTGCTGGTTGGTAATATAATCCGGTGTGGTGAGACCGAAGCCGTAACGGTTGGCCGCCGCAGTGCTAATTTGCTGGTTTCTTGTAAACTCATCATTGCGATTGCCGATTGGCTGGGTAAATGGGCTATAATTGGGAGCGCTGTACATGCTTGGGCTTACGCCGGCGACTCCGGTGCTGAACCGGTTCATGGCGCCCATACCAAACTGACCACTAGTCATAGGGCGGGTCATCATCTGAGAGGTTACCTGCTGGGCCACATTGCTGATTACATTTACATCCTGGCTCAGGCGGTTGCAAAGCTGCTGGATTGCCTGAAGCTGTTGGGTAGCGACGGTCTCATTCTGCTGTAGGCGTTGGAGCTGCGCTGCGTTGTTTGCCTCAGAATGGTGCAACTGGCTTGCAAGCTGGTTGATGTTGTTTACTTCCTGCCGCAAATCCTGAATTTGTCTTTGGAGCTGGTAAATCTGTTCCACTTTCATTCCTCCTTGCGAGTATTAGGCTGTAATGCCTTTTGGGTTATTATTCTACAGATACCC
>JALHFC010000325.1:0-625 GCA_022839445.1 Pelotomaculum sp. | reverse complement strand
GGCGGGAACAACCATGAAAATGCTTTACACAGTAGAACGGATTAAAGTATCCATTTGTTTCCATACTTTCACATTAACCGTCCCCGTGCTCCCGCCCTATTTGTTTTTGACGGCGTCCAATTGGGTAAAGCCGGTGGGGCTGGGTTTAAAGCCTTCTATAGCGGGTGAGGTTGCATAAAGCCTGACGCTGTGGTTCAAAACAAAAAGTGGAGAATCACGGTTGATGATTTTAACGGCTTCCCGGTATATCTGCTCCCGCCGGGTGGATTCGGTTTCCCGCTGGGCGCTGGCCAGGAGCAGGTCCAATTCGTTGTTGCGGTAGTGGGTGGTATTTAGCCCACTTTCAATCTGGGACGATGAAAGCAAGGTATAGAGGAAGTTGTCCGGATCGCAATTATCGCTGATCCAGCCGTAAAGAAAAGCGTTCCCTTCTTTATTTAGCAAAGCTTCTTTATACTGGCGCCAGGGGTAAGCTTTAATGTTTGCTTTGACTCCTGCCCTGGCCAGGTCTAATTGCAAGGCCGCAGCTAGTTTTTCCCCTCCCGCGGGATTGTAAGGCCTGGTTTCTTTGTAGGTAACAATGGTTATTTCAACCCCCTCGGGGTAACCGCTATGGGACAGCAAC
>JALHFC010000092.1 GCA_022839445.1 Pelotomaculum sp. | reverse complement strand
TCCGGAACCAGCGCCCCCACCCGCTCCCGCATTTCCCGGGCTGCTTTGTTGGTAAAAGTAATGGCCAGGATGCGGTAGGGAGAGATCCCCCTTTCCTTTAACAAATAAGCCACACGCGTGGTCAGCACCCTGGTCTTGCCGCTGCCCGCCCCGGCCAGGATCAGGAGCGGCCCGTCCCCATGCGTTACAGCCTCCACCTGGGCAGGATTTAATTTGGCTAAAATATCCATGCATTCCTCCTGAAATTTATCTTTTATCCTCAAGGGCTGTTGGGCTTTTCGTCCCAACCATAACTATTCTAAAAAAAAATCATAAATCCTTCTCTGCGGTTGGCAGGGGGGACGGGGTTGTTGCCAACATGGGAAAAGTAAAAGGTTTGCCGTTTGTCGGGCTATGGCAAGCAATAATATGGTCGACAAGTCATTCCCCAAAAAGTCAAGGATAGCTTACGGATCGGATCGTCTTTTTTCGCCCCGCTGCTTGACGTACAGAACCAAATAAGGTAGCATGGCAACAAGGAACATTCCGTCTAATAAGGGGACATTCCGTCTAAATAAGGGGACATTCCTCCGAAGGAGGTGTGTCCCCTTTCCTTAGCGTCCCCATTTGTCTCGCCGGTGTTTGTCCCACTAATCGGCAACGCATCCCGATCGGGGACATTCCTTCCCTCCTACGACAATTAAAACACACCGTGGCAAATGTCCCTGAAGGTATAACCTCACAATATGGATAAATACCAGGAAGGTGTGTCCCCATTCCTTAATAATCGAATAATTTCTCTCCTACCGTGGTGACGCTTCCGTCTTGCTCCACCCGGTAGTGGAAGCATGTGTAGTAGCCCTCGTGGCAAGCGGCGCCGCGTTGCTCAACTTTCACCAGCAGCGTGTCCCGGTCGCAGTCGTATAAAACTTCTTTCACCCGCTGAACGTTACCTGATGTTTCCCCTTTGTGCCAGTAGGCCTGCCTGCTGCGGCTCCAGAACCAGGTCTCGCCCGTGGCTAGGGTCTTTTCCAGGGACTGCCGGTTCATGTACGCCAGCATCAGCACGGCGCCACCGGCGGCGTCCTGGACTATGGCCGGGATCAAACCGGCTTCATTGTATTTAAGGCTATTTAAATCAAACGCCAAAGTTGCTAACTCCTTTTTAATATAAAATTTTTACGCCGGCAGGCGCCGGCGTTACGTTGCAAAAATTACGGGTGCAACACTGCAATAACAGCGCTACGAAAGCGCCATTTTAAACCATAATTTTCCCTAACAATCATAAAAACGGTCTAGCGACTCTATCTTCCCAGCTTACCTTACTGCTACGCCCCGCTCGCGCAGGAATTCTTTGGCTTCCCGGATGGAATACTCCCCGAAGTGGAAAATCGAAGCAGCCAGCGCAGCATCCGCCTCGCCTGCGGTTAGTCCCTCGTATAAGTGCTCGAGGCTTCCCACCCCGCCGGAAGCAATGACAGGGATACCTACAGCCCTGGCCACTGCCCTGGTCAGCGGTATATCATACCCGTCCTTGGCGCCATCCCGATCCATGCTGGTGAGTAAAATTTCCCCGGCGCCCAGTGACTCCAGTTTTCGCGCCCATTCCACGGCGTCCAGCCCGGTAGGGGTACGGCCACCGTGGATGTACACCTCCCACTTGTCCGGTCCGCTCAGGCGGGCATCAATGGCCGCTACAACACACTGCCTACCGAACTCACCCGAAGCCTTCGCCACCAGTTCAGGATTTTTCACGGCGGCTGTGCTGATCGAAACCTTATTGGCGCCCGCCGCTAGGGTAGCGCGGATATCTTCCGTAGCGCCGATCCCGCCCCCGACCGTAAAAGGAATAGACACCCCGCGGGCAACGCGGCAAACCATGTCCAGGGTGGTCTTGCGCCCCTCGGCGGAAGCGTTGATATCCAGGAAAACCAGCTCGTCCGCCCCTTCCCGGTCGTAAAAAGCAGCCAGCTCGACCGGGTCCCCGGCATCTTTCAAGTTAATAAACTTCGTACCCTTGACCACCCTGCCGCCGGCAACGTCAAGACAAGGGATGATCCTTTTGGGAGACATATTCCCACTTCTTCCTGTAATAGTATTTACCGGATATTTACCAGGTAGCCGCGCCGCTACTGCCGTTGCTGGTACATGGCCGTGGGCTACGTCGCGCTACATAGTAGCCGCAAGTTATATTTTAAAAAATACGACTTCCTGTATTTGTTTCCATACAAAGGTGGTCGGCAGCCAAATTTATACTTACACCTATTTACAGATATGAAAGTGCTCTCTAGCTGTTTTTTGCCCCTTGCCCAGCCTCATGGCAGGGTGTTAGCAAATCATCCCACCGCTTGCCCTTCCCCTTTTGCAATGGCTAGGGCCTCCCTTAACGTTATCGTCCCGGCATAGAGCGCCTTGCCCATAATCACCGCGTCCACACCCGCTGGCTCAAGTTCTTTAAGCTGCTTTAAATCGTCTACGGTGGAAACGCCACCCGACGCGACAACTTTCAGGCCGGTAGCCCGGGCCAACTCCCCGGTGGCCGCGAAGTTAGGTCCCTTCAGAGTGCCGTCCCTTCTGATGTCGGTAAAAACAACCCTTTTTATTCCCAGGTCCTTTACTTCCCTGGCCAGCTCAATAGTATCCTTGTCAACAGTTACACCCCAACCCTCGATGGCGACACGCCCGTCACGCCCGTCTATGCCTACCAGCACGGCTTCCCCGTACCTGGCGCAGGCCTCGCTGACCAGCTCCGGTTTCAAAATTGCCGCCGTTCCCAGGATCACCCGCGCCACGCCCATCTCCAAGATGAGTTCCACAGACTGCATATCTCTTATTCCCCCGCCTACCTGCACCGGTATATCAACTGCGTCCAGAATTTCCTTCAGCACATCGAGGTTTTTGGGGGCGCCTGAAAAAGCGCCGTCAAGGTCCACCACATGCAGCATCCGGGCGCCTAGCGCCTGCCAGTGGACAGCCATCGCCGCCGGATGGTTGGAATAAACCGTCTCCCGATCCAGCCGCCCTTCCACCAAGCGCACACACTTTCCTTCACGCAGGTCAATGGCCGGGATTATCAACATTTCTAAAACCACTCTCCCGATACTTTCTAATATCTTGGCTAAAATGACGTATTATTCGGCATGACAATGACCATGCTCGTTTTCTAGAGTGCCTTTGGTCGAGGGTATTCCCCCCCCGTCCGTTTTGCTTGCGGCTTCTTTAATCGCACGGGCCACCGCCTTAAAGATAGCTTCAATTATATGGTGGGTATTTTTGCCTGCCAGCACTTGAATATGCAGGGTCATTTCCCCGTTTACGGCCAGCGCCCTAAAAAATTCCTCCACGAGCTCGGTATCAAAATCCCCGACACGCTGCGCCGGCATAGGCGCGTCGAACGCCAAAAAACTTCGCCCGCTTAAATCTATCGCTGCCATTACCAAAGCGTCATCCATTGGGATCATGGCGTGACCGTAGCGGTTAATGCCGCTTTTTTCCCCTAAAGCCTTTTTTAATGCCTGGCCCAGGCATAGACCGACGTCCTCGACGGTGTGATGCCCGTCCACAGCCAGGTCACCGCGGGCAGTAAACTCCGCGTCGAAAGAAGCGTGGAGGGCTAGTTGTTTTAGCATGTGGTCGAAAAATGGCAAGCCGGTGTTTATCCAGAAGACACCCTCACCGTCCACATTTAAACTGATATTAATTTCTGTTTCTTTTGTCTTACGCGCAAAATAGCTAGCACGCGCTTGGGTCATGGTTGTCACCTCTTGTATTTTTTTATTCTTTAAGCGCAGGTGGCGCTAAACTTGAATCCCCTTTAAAATCTCACCAAGCATTTTAATAAAAACCATGTTTTCTTCCGGCGCACCCACCGATACCCGTAGGCAACGGGGGAGAGCCGGGCCTTCAACATTGCGGATAAGGACCCCTTTCTCCAGCATCCTGCCGAATAACGTCCCGGCCGGCAGCGGTGTCCGGAACATGATAAAGTTTGACTGGGAAGGAAACACCTCCACCCCCGGCAACAAGGACAGTTCTTTAAAAAGCCTGTCCCTTTCCAGTAAAATCCTCTCCACCCTTTTCAGGAAAATCGGCAGGTTTTCCATAACCGCCTTGGCGGCAATCTGGGAAAATACGTTTAAATTATATGGCTGCTTTACTTTAAGAAGTTCATCCATAACCGGGCGAGAGGCCAGGAGATAACCCACTCTCAAACCCGCCATACCGAAAGCCTTGGAAAAGGTGCGCAGCACAACTAGATTAGGATAACGGCTTAAAAGCGGTATGCAGGACTCGCCCCCGAACTCGACGTATGCCTCATCCACCACCACCAGCGATTTTGCGCAGTCCGCGATTTCTTCAATGTTTTTCAGCGGTATAGCGTTGCCTGTCGGGTTATTGGGCGAACAGATGAGGACCAATTTTACCCCCGGGCTGGAAGCCGCCTTTTTTACGGCTTTCACATCCAAACTAAAATCCTTTAAACGGGGGACTTCCACCATTTCACAGGACGCAATCCGTCCATGTACTTTATACATGGAAAAGGTAGGCGTGGCAACAGCAAATTTGGCCCCGGAGCCAAAGGCCAGCATTAGGTTTAATATAACCTCGTCCGAGCCGTTTCCCACCATTATATTTTCCAGATTAACGCCGGTATAACCAGCCAGGCTCTCCCGCAGCGCCGTCGCCCCGGCGTCCGGGTAGCGGGTGAAATCCAAGGGACTCACATCTCTAAACACTTTAACCATTATTTCGGGAGGGAATCCGTAAGGATTTTCATTGGCGTCAAGCTTAATCACGTCCGGGAAAAAGGGCGCCCACGTTGAACAATGTATTCATTCTATACACAGCCCCCTTTCCCTTTTTTATTTTCGATATTTTTCAACCTAATCTGCACCGCCCCGGCGTGGGCGGCAAGTCCCTCCACTTCCGCAAGCTTAATAATTGCATTTCCTACTTTTTTTAACGCGGCCCCGTTGTAAGCAATAAGGCTGGTTTTCTTTAAAAACGCGTCCACTCCTAAAGAGGAATAAAACCTTGCCGTCCCGCCCGTAGGCAGGATATGGTTCGGCCCGGCCAGGTAATCCCCTACGGGCTCAGGGGAATAGCTTCCGAGAAAAACAGCCCCGGCGTTCTCCACATGGGAAAGCCAGTGGAACGGTTCGGAGATCATCAGCTCCAGGTGTTCCGGGGCAAACCTATTGGCTAGATCAAACGCCTGCCCAATATCCCTGGTAATAACAATCGCCCCATAGTTTTCTAAAGAGTGTTCCACAATCTCCCCCCGCGGAAGCAGGGAGGCTTGCGCCACCACCTCGGCCTGCACGCGCGCGGCCAATTCTTGGCAAGGCGTCAGCAATACCGCGGAGGCCATCTCGTCGTGCTCGGCTTGGGATAGCAGGTCGGCTGCGATAAAAGCAGGATCGGCCGTCTCGTCGGCGATGATCAGCACCTCGCTGGG
>JALHFC010000324.1 GCA_022839445.1 Pelotomaculum sp. | reverse complement strand
GGTCGCCTTCGGTATGAATTTTGCGGCCTATGTCTCCGAGATGTTTCGAACAGGTATCGAAAGTGTAGACAAAGGGCAAATCGAAGCCGGCATTGCCACAGGGTTTACCAAAGCAAAAACCTTCCTCTACATCGTCCTGCCCCAGGCGGTAAGACAAATTCTACCCGTCTATAAAGGGGAATTCATTTCCCTGGTGAAGATGACTTCCGTGGTTGGATACATCGCCGTGCAGGATTTGACCAAAGCCAGCGATATTATCCGCAGCCGCACCTTTGATGCCTTCTTCCCCCTGATTATGGTGGCGGTGCTGTACTTTTTTATATCGTGGCTGCTTTCCCTTTCCCTGGGGTATGTAGAATGGATCACCGACCCGAAAGCAAGAAGAAAGCAGGTACATCGCGGATGATCAAAGTTGAAATTAAAAAAAAGAGAAAGAGGGAATCACAAGAAGCTCCCTCTACCGGATAGAGTTGCCGGCGGCCTAACTTAATGAGGGACAGTCCCCTTTTGGGAATTTTCGGAGATTTATCGGAGGAAATTCCCCGAGCGCTGTCCCTTGAATTACATTCTTTATAAGTGTAAAATATGAATAAAGGTTATTTGATCATTTGTGGGAATACTAACCAGAAAGATTAACGTTTTATAAAGGAGTTTTCTTAATGAGTGTGACCGGTTTTGCAATGCCTTCAACGGTAGGCGGGTCCATACTCGGTTTCCGCCGGAGCCGAACGGTTACCTGCATATCGGGCACGCCAAGTCTATTTGCTTAAATTTCGGTATTGCCGCCGATAACGGTGGCCTGTGTAATTTACGGTTCGATGATACCAATCCGACTAAAGAGGAAGTTGAGTATGTTGAATCCATAAAAGAAGACGTAAAGTGGCTTGGGTTCGACTGGGGAGACCGGCTTTTCTACGCATCCGACTATTTTGAGCAGCTATACGATTATGCTGTCCGGCTAATCGAGGCCGGGAAGGCCTATGTGTGCGACCTAAATGCCGATGAAATAAGGGAGTACCGGGGCACCCTGACTGAGCCTGGCAAAGAAAGCCCGTACCGGAACCGTTCTGTTCAGGAAAACCTGGATTTGTTTAAGCGGATGAGGGCGGGAGAATTCACGGACGGGGCACGTGTGTTGCGGGCTAAAATAGATATGTCATCGGGCAATTTGAATATGCGGGACCCGGTTTTGTACCGGATTTTGCGGGCGACACATCACCGCACGGGCGACAACTGGTGTATATACCCAATGTATGACTACGCCCACCCCCTTTCCGACTCTATCGAAAAAATAACGCATTCCATTTGCACGCTGGAATTTGAAGACCACCGCCCGCTGTACGACTGGACGCTTGATGCGTTAAACGCCTATCACCCGCAGCAAATAGAGTTTGCGCGGCTAAACATCAGCTATACGGTGATGAGCAAGCGAAAGCTGCGGGAACTGGTGGAGCAGGGTTATGTCAGCGGGTGGGACGATCCGCGGATGCCGACCATATCGGGCTTGCGCAGGCGCGGTTATACGCCCGGCGCCATCCGTGACTTCTGTGAGCGGATCGGGGTGGCTAAAAGCAACAGC
>JALHFC010000005.1 GCA_022839445.1 Pelotomaculum sp. | reverse complement strand
TTTGGCGAAATCACCTTTGTACTTAGCATAAAGAGGGTTGTTCTGCTGCTTGCTCAAGGGGTTTTTAACCGGGCTTTCAACCGGTTCGTAGTGCTCAGGCAAAGGCCCGTCCTTCATGCCGGTAGGGGCAAAGAGCCGTCCCACACCTTCGGTGTTCATAATATAGCAGTTAACGGCTGATTTATCGGGCGGAATAAAGGCGCCCGTTGCAGCGTCCTTAAACCCGAAGTCGGGGACATCGTTGCTAAGCCATTGTGCCCCATCCCAGGAGACCAGCATCCTTTTAGGATCCCACGGCTTTCCTGACGGGTCGGCCGAGCAGCGGTTATAAACAATACGGCGGTTTGCCGGCCAGGCAAAAGCCCACTTGGAGTAAAGGCCAAGGCCGCTCTTGTCCTCGCGGTTGCGCCTGTGACTGGCGGGAACTTTCAGCACCGGATCAATAAACATATATCCGGTATAAATCCATACACCGCATGCTGTGGAGCCGTCGTCTTTGAGCTTGGCAAATGAATCAAGGATCGTGCCGTCGGCAACGACATAGCCATTCATTTCATTCGCTATTTTTATGATATCCGGTTCTTCTTCCCCAGGGATATCGTAGTCCCAGGTCATATTAAAGATAGGAGCGGTACACTTGCCGCCGGACTGGTATTCCTTGCGGATGGCTTTCATCAAACGGTCGGCAATCCAAAGGTCGCTCTCAGCGTCTCCAGGCGGATCTACGGCCTTCCAGCGCCACTGGATCCAGCGGGAGCTGTTGGCTACCGTTCCTTCTTTTTCATACGAAAAAGCAGCAGGCAGGAAAAAGACCTCGGTCTGTATGTCTGCCGGATTAACACCGGGACGGTGCCAGAAAGCGGCTGTTTCCGTCTCAAATAAATCAATGGCAACCATCCAGTCCAGTTTTTCTAGCGCCTTGCGTGCTACTGTACTGTTGGGTCCACCCACTGCAGGGTTCTGCCCCCAGGCAAAGTAGCCTTTTATTTTCCCTTCCGCCATCTCCTGGAAGATAGCCTGGTGGGAGTGATCCCTACCGGTATGTTTAGGTACCCAGTCAAAGCCCCAGTCATTTTCCTTAGTTGCCTTGTCACCGAACCAGGCCTTTAACATACTAATTATAAATTTCGGCCGGTTTGACCAAAAGCTTGTCTTGGGGGTTTCTTTTTCAATATAGTCCTTTAGGGTAGGGTGAGCCACGTTGAACGCGGGGTTATAGCCGGGGAGAAGGTGATATAGCATGGCTTGGTCTGTGGAGCCCTGCACATTCGACTCGCCCCGCTGGGCGTTGACACCGCCGCCGGCGATACCTATGTTACCTAGCAACAGCTGTAGCATGGCAGTTGCCCGCACATTCTGGCTGCCGTAAGTATGTTGAGTGATACCCATCGCATAAATGATGTTGCCGGCTTTATCTTTTGTCCCTGTGGAGCAGTATGTTTCACAAACCTTTTTAAAAATATTTTCCGGTGTACCGGTGATATTGCTAACTGTCTTAACGTCGTAGCGCGATACATGCCTTTTTAAAATTTGAAAAACGCTATGTGGATCCTGCAAGCTCGGGTCTTTCCTGATGTTGTCCCCGTCTTTCTGGTACTGCCAGGATTTTGTATCATACTTGCTGTCTCCAAATCCGCTGAAAAGTCCATCACTAAAGCCGTATTCAGGGCTGACCAGGAAAGACGCGTTAGTATAGTTTAGCACATAATCATATGCGTAAAGGTTATTTTCAATGGCATAATTCATTATACCGTAAAGAAAAGCAATATCTGTCCCCGGGCGCAGCGGCGCGTGCAGATTAGCTTTGGCCGCGGTTTTTGTAAACCTTGGGTCGGCTACAATTAACTTTGCGTTTCTCATGCCCATAGCCATACCGATGTGGCGCATAGCCATGGGGTGGTTTTCAGCTGGATTGGCCCCAATGCATAAAAACACGTCAGAGTTTCTATAGTCAGTGAAGCTGTTCGTCATTACTCCCCTACCAAATGTTTGACCAAGACCGGCCACAGTAGAGGAGTGTCAGAGGCGGGCGTGGTGATCTAAGTTGATGACACCGAGAGAGCGCATCAGCTTATGCATGATATAGTTTTCTTCATTGTCGATAGAAGCGCTGCCGATGTGGCAGATAGCCTGAGTGCGGTTAACTGTGATCCCATTTTCGTCTTTTTCCTCAAATGTTTCGTCGCGGGTTTTCTTAACTCTTTTGGCGATTTCCGTCAATGCCCAGTCCCAGTCCTTCTTTTCCCACTTACTGCTTCCAGGCGCTCTATATAGGACATCAATTGCCCTCTGTCTGTTGAGTTCACGTTTGCGCTTCGCGTTTACGATAGTATTGGCGTCGCCAAGGGCCATGCCTTTGCAACACATGGCGCCGTCGCTGTTAGGGTTGTCCGGGTCCCCTTCAATATGAATGACCCTTTCTCCTTCGGAGTAAATAATCAATCCACAGCCGCACCCGCAATAAGCGCAAACGGAAGCTGTTTCCTTCGCTTTTTTTATTTTTAGCGGGCCCAATTCAAAAGTAGGAAGCTTATCTTCCGGCGTGCTCGCAAATGCCGGGGTGACGTTAACGCCTTCCAGCAAAGCTGCTGTTCCGGCGGTACCAAGACCTAAGTATTTCAAAAAATCGCGACGACTGATTTTTGGCTTCAAAAGTCAGACCTCCTTTAACATAAAAGTGCGTGTTCTTTAGCCATCTCTCCTTTCCATAATGGGAGGCATACCGGTTTCCCTGTATACCCTACGACCTGGTGACCATAGCTCTAAAAGGCCTTAGACTACCAGATTCGGAGATATTACTATTAACCGCAAAAATTCGTTACCCACCCTCTCCTCACAACAAAGGTTTACTTTCCGTCACATTTTCCCCCTTTCCTTAAACCCTAAAAGGCAATAATTTATACATCTATTATTGTTAATTAAACCTGCCTTCCGCCATTTCAGACATTTCCTCCCGTTGCTTCCTGCGGGCGGTCCTGCGCTCTACAATGCGTACAATCATGACGCTGATTTCAAAAAGCAAGTACATCGGGCCGCTTACGATTAAACAGGTAATGATGTCCGGTGTTGGCGTAATTATAGCCGCCAACGCTACGATGGCAAGTATGGCGTAACGGCGGTTTCTGGCAAAGAACGAGTGTGTGACAAGCCCAAGCTTGGCCAGGAAATAGCTTACTAACGGAAACTCAAAAATCACCCCAAACGGAAACAAGAAAGATATAGTAAATGAAATATATTTGTCTATGGTTAGCATCGGTAACAGTTCGGGGCCGGCAAACTGCAACAGAAATGTGACACCGTAACGGTAGACCCCAAAATAACCGAACGCTACGCCACCGACAAAACTAATAAAAGAAATCAAAACAAAAAGGGTAAAATATACCCTCTCATTTTTTTTTAAAGCCGGTATAATAAAACTCCATACCTGCCATAGAATAACAGGGAGCGCCGCCAGGAAGCCGACAAAAAACGACAGTTTAATTTTTACCAGGATGGCCTCAGTAACGCCAATAAAAACCACCTTTTGGCCAAGTTGCTTCAGCGGAAATGTTAAAGCGGCCAAAATCTGGTCAACAAAAAAGAATGCGGCTATGGCAAAAACTGTTGTGCCAACAATAGAGACTACCAGTACCCGGCGTAATTCTTCCAAGTGTCCTATCATGGACATTTCGTCGGACTTTTTAGCCATACTATCCCTCTCTGCAAGCAGTAAGAATCACGCTGCTAAAGCGCCCGCCGGCTGTCCTTCAATGCTGCGTGATTAACTTTTTGCTGCTTTTATTAGTTGATCGTCCTTTTTCTTTTCCTCACTTGCGCTTGTCTCAACTTCATTCATGATCTCTGTTGATGAACGTCGAAATTCCCTGATTGTTTTGCCAACTGCTTTTCCCAAATCGGGTAGCTTGCCGGGACCGAAAATTATTAAGGCAAGGGCCAAAACCAGGATTAACTCAGGCGCTCCGATGTGTGGCATTTGTAGTTACACCCCCTTTAGCATATATAGTTAGTTTACGACAAAAATACTTAATCTCCTGCCGGTTAATATTATTTTTACCGGACTTTTACGGTTGGTCAACTTGCTGGTTGAGGTAACCTTCGCGCATGGCCAGGATATCAAGTTGTACCGTATTTATATCTTCCCAGAACAAATCCATCGCTGCGCTGGTTCTTTCCCCATCAATAGTCTTAATATAGCCATGACATTGATCGCAAAAATATATCCTGTATTTTTCCATTCCCTCTACAGTGAAGAATTGCGATTCGCTGCTACCGCAATAAGGGCACCCAAGGCGTTGAAAGCGCCATTTGATCTCACACACCCCGCAGTATAGGAGCCTTTTGCCCGTATCCCTCTCCAAAAGGGCCATAGTGGGCCTGCCCCCGCAAACCGGGCATTCCCCTTTTAGCCACTGTTCCAGGTCATAAAGCTTGCCTACTTCCTGCCCGTACTGGATCATAAACGGTTTTGCGGCATGGTTTATTAGGAATCCAAAAGTTTCAGACGGTAGATCTTGTCCCAGATCATCCAACAGATTTGCTTCCGGGTTAAACACTTGTGAAACAAATAAATCCCGCTCTGCGGTTCCTTCAGGCAAGGCCGCCTCGATTTGCGCCACCTCCGGGACTAGCTCAGGTTTATATTTTTTAATAACCCCGGCAACTTGCTTTAAGACATCAAAAAAGTCCCCGGTATTAATGCGGGGCGGGCATATTGTAATCAGGGGAATGGCTTTCCCCTCTCCTATTGCTATTGTTTCAGGCGTAGGCGGGTTAAATGTGACGGCATTTTCCGGCGCCTTTACTTGTGAAAATTCCTTTTGAAAGTCAGCTAGTGTTTGTGGGATGGAAGCTTTTTGCATTTCTGTCCACTCTCTCCTTCATATGCGTTTTAATTTTTGCGTTTTAATTTTAACGCAGACAATAGTACTTCTATTATGTATAATTGATATGTATGCTATGAATATAACAAGCATCAAAACAGTTGTCAATCAATTAATTTATCCATTTACCTTAAAAGATTTCAATATAAGCAGGGTTTTTGCAATCCGGCAACAAAATGTTACATTGTACATTGATCAGGTTCAGTATAGATTTATTTGTTTAGAGGTGGAACTCAAATGCTTATTGAATGTGGGTGTGATGAGGCGGGACGGGGCGCGGGGGCGGCTGAGGTATATGTCTGCGCGGTAATATTGGACCCGCAACGCCCTATTGAAGGGTTGGCGGACTCCAAAAAGTTAAGCGCGCGCAAACGGGAGGCGCTCAGCAAGATAATAAGGCAGAATGCGCTTAGTTGGTGTATTGAAAAAGCTAGTTTGGAGGAGATCAAGAGGCTAAATGTTCTCCAGGCGACTCTTTTGGCTATGAAACGCGCAGTCTTTGGGTTGAGTATCAAGCCGAACAGGGTCCTGGTGGACGGTAACCACGCGCCTAAAATGGATATTCCGGTCATAGCCATAATCAAGGGAGACGACAAGATCCCGGCTATAAGCGCTTCTTCAATACTGGCTAAAGTGGCCCGTGACCAGGCCATGGTCGAGTACCACCGGCTTTACCCGGAGTATAATTTTGATGTACATAAAGGGTATTTCACGAAAGAGCATTTGGATGCGCTTCGTAAATACGGGCCTTGCCCAATCCACCGGGAAACATATGCGCCGGTACGCAGGCTTTTAAAGTTATGCCAAAGCGAACAATTGAAGATATTCTGAATCTTTAGCAGGTCTGCAAGAATAATCTCAAGAGCGTTATACAGGTTGCGGATATGTTTTTGAAAATGAATATTCCAAGCCGGCTATAAGCAGGTAACAGGCTTGTAAAGGATGTTTGAACCGTGACATTTGTACGAAAACAGTTGGGTAAAAAAGGTGAAGATGTTGCTGCGCGGCATCTTGAAAGGAATGGCTACCGTATCCTGAGCAGGAACTACAGCTGCCGCCTTGGTGAAATAGACATGATTGCGATGGACGGTGACGTCCTGGTTTTTGTGGAGGTGCGCTCGCGCAGCGGGGAAAGCTTCGGTTTGGCGCAAGAAAGTGTGACCGCTCGCAAACAGTTTAAACTCAGGCAGTTGGCCTGGTATTATTTGAAGGCAGAGGGGAAAACCGGCCATAGCTGCCGGTTCGATGTCATAGCGGTATTATTTGACGGTAAAGTCGGGGTAAAAAGACTGGATCATATCGAAAACGCTTTTTAGGTAACAAGGGGACGGGCTAAGACCAACGAAATAGTCGCCTTTTTTATCCTAAGTTGCAGCATAAGATCTTTGTCTTATTAAAAATATGGGTTCTTTAACTTCGTTTTAGAATGATAAGCAAAGAAATAGTTTTTTAGCGGTTTCGGACGGGCTATAGTTAAACTTTCGCTAAAAGACCATAAAGACTCGTTTTGTTGATGAAAAAACACGGCCGGATCAAGGCAGGACCTTTGCGCCCATGCCCAAATCCGGCCATGCTAAAGCTTAATGGCTGCCCATGATTATTTTGTGAATGAAGCTAAAATTTTTTTAAATACTTTATATGGCGGTAAATTTTAACCTGACTCCTTGGGCCAGCCTCCGGCCGTCCGCCGATTGTACGGAGTTTTTCACTATAATATAGCAATCTTGTGCCAACGGCCAACCGGTAGCCGGCGGCGACAGGAAAACCTTGGTATTATCCGCCGGGTTTACAACAATATTTATCGAAAACTGTATCCGTGGTTACCGTTTTGGCATCTACCGGGCGGGAAAAAGTAATGGTCCAAACTTTGTTGGCCGGTTGGTTGGTTTTTTCAGGTAAGTTTTTAATCCCACCCCCGCCCAGGGGCAGGTACTGAACTGTCCCGTACTGCGCGTCATCGTTCTTATCAAATATGCGACGGTCGATATCGGCCGTATCGGTAGTCCCCCAGTCGTTGTTCCGGGCGTCAATGGTCCCGCCGTGGAAACCGTTATAAATATCATATAGTCTGTTGCCCGTGAAGGTATTGTCCGGGGAGGCCGTCAGAGTTACCGTGCCGCCCAAACCTTCATTGCGGGAATCGTCGGTGGTAATCCCGTATTCGTTGTTTTCAATCCGGCAGCCCTGGATTACCGGGGTAGAGGCGTGGCCTGCAGATATCCCGGCGGTGCTGCTGTAGCGGAGGGTGCAGTTGGATATTAGCGGCGTGCCGGCCGGGACGGGCCCATAGTTCCAGCCCAGCCGCACGTTGCCACAGTAATCTTTGCCGCCGTATTCCACGGTGGTATATTCCAGGCGGCTATTGGCGGAAGCGGTGTCCGTAAAACAGATGCCGGACCAGTCGCCCGGCGCCGGGGCGGCTTCCGCCGATGTAATTAGCGCATTCTGAGCCGCCGTACCCCGGGCCAGCAGGGTGCCTTGATTAGAAACAGTAAAATGACTATCTTTTCCCATTTTTACCGTGCTGCCCGGATCCAATTCCAGTGTTCCGCCGTTTAAGCTAATACCATTGTAACTGATAGCAGTTGCATCCGATGCCAGGTTAACGGTAATACCGGTATCAACAGACAGACGTTGATTAATCCAGTAGGGAATACTATTTTTATATAGCTGGAGGTTTTTGTTCGGTGAAATGGTCCAATTGTTAGTATCGATGACAATGCGGTTGCCGTCATTATTGCTGCCGTTTCCGCTGCCGGTATTGTTTTCAAAGCGGCCCACATTGTTGGCCATCCAGATGGCGTAAGCGCTGTGGGCGTTATTGTCGCTGGTGCAGTTGGTTACCGTTACTTCGCTGTTGAATGAGCTGTGAATACCGTTTGACTTGCTACCAAAGAAACTGCATTGGTCCACTAAGATATCTGTAGGCGGGGTATCGCTGGAATACTGACCGCCCAGGATCAGGTTGCCCCAGCGGTTAGCAATGCTGCAGGCGGCTGCCGTTGGCGGACTGGTTTGCGATGCTTACCCCGCTCCAGTCCCCGGGCGCCGGCGCAGCCTTGCCCGAGGTAAAAATAATAGGTTTTTCCGCTGTGCCCAGAGCCGTAAATAGACCGTTACATGTAATATAGGAATTGCTGTCATAACCTTTTATAATAACCCCCGGTTCTATGTTCAGGCCGCTTCCCGGTTCCATAAACAAAGGCTGGTAAAGATGCAGCACGGCGCCCTCGTGAATCGTAAGATTGCGCTGATCAGGCACAGATAGGGCGTAGCAAAGGTAATAGGGCAATGTGGGGTAATTATAAAACTCAATATCGCCTGGTATTGCTATGCCCCCTTGATAGGATGTGATGCAAATACCATTGGTTCCGTTGCCGCCGGCCGTGCACCCCTCAAATGTGTATGCTTTAAGGTTGTTGGAAATGGCGACGGGCCATTCATCGTTGTCCTCAAAGCGGCAGTTGCGAATGATAGGGTTGGCGTCAAAGTGGATCTTTAAGCCCACCGTATTGCTATTGCGGATCAAGCAATTGGTGATGGTGGGGGCGGGGTGCGGGCCTTGGGTGTCATTATCCCCGTAGACGGAAAGCAGGCACCAATCCCCCTGCCCGCCGTATTCAATGGTACAGTGGTTGAGGATGGTTTCCGGCCCGGCGGTCTTGCTGATTCTTAGCGAACTCCAGGCGCCTTTTTCCTTTTTACTGCAGGTAAAAATAATAGGTTGCTCGGCTGTGCCGTTGGCTATCAGTGTGCCGCCTACAGTGCCGCCGCCGCCTTCACTGAAGATCACCGATGACCCTGCGGGAATTTCCAGACGGCAATTCTCCGGCACACCGAAACCAACATTATTTCCTCCAACATAGTGAATCCCGGCAGGCCAGAACAGTATACCGTCGTTGGGAGCGCCCCCGAAGCGGTCCGTGCCGTCCGGTTCGCCGTCACCATTCCAGTCCCGGTTTTCATCTTCCACAAAGATACCGGGATCATAGTTCCAGAAACCACCGGGAAAGGGGTGACCGTATTCTGCCGCCCGGGCTTCTCCCGGTATGGCCAGCAGGCATGTAAGACATAGAGCTAAAGCTGTCAGTCCGCAGCTAATTACAAATTTCCAGTTTCTGAACATACCAATTTGCCTCCCTGTTTGGTTATTTTCAAAAAGTCGAAACCCATGGGAACCGGCAGATCACCCCTCCCTTTATACCATTAGGTGGTTTTTTATGGATATTTATAGTAATATTTTTTGTATTTTTCAACACAAACAGTGGATATCCTGCTGCTACCGGAAAAAAAGAGGAGTTTATTTCCACCGGTTAAATTGTCAGTACTGTTTCCGAATTGTGTTAGGGTCAGACAGTCATGAAATTTCCAATTTCACCACGATGGATGAAAGTCAGAGCTCCTAGGGCGGGACTTTCAGGGTAGACCCTCTAAAAATTTTTTTATGGAAGGATAAGGAGCGTAAGCGGTCGAATAATTGGTAATAGTAGCTATGTTTCACCGGAGGCAAATAATGATTGCTATTGTAAAAAGCACCGTCCTTCATGGCCTGGACGGGCAGATCGTGGAAGTGGAGGTTGATGTCTCCAAAGGTCTACCTTGCTTTGATATTGTCGGGCTGCCGGATGCTTCAGTCCGGGAGGCAAAGGACCGTGTCCGGGCTGCTATAAAAAACTCCGGTCTGGAATTTCCTGTGATGAGGATAACAGTGAATTTGGCTCCGGCCGATCTTAAGAAGGAAGGTCCCATTTACGACCTGCCCATTGCAGTCGGGATCCTGGCCGCTACCGGCCAATTACCCATGGAGCGTTGCCGGCGGTTTGTTTGTCTGGGTGAATTATCCTTAAACGGCGCCTTGCGTGGCATTGCCGGTGTGCTACCCAATGTTCTGGCGGTTAGGGAGGCTTCCTTAAGTGAAGTGGTAGTGCCGGCGGAAAATGCGGTGGAAGCGGCGCTGGTGGAAGGGGTCAACGTGTTTGCGGCCGGATCTTTGTCCGAAATTGTGGGATTTATACGCGGTGAGGAAGACATTGCGCCGTACAAGGTTGATGTCCATACACTAATGTCCGGAATTCTAAGTGAAGAGCCTGACTTTGCGGACGTAAAGGGCCAGCAGGCGGCGAAAAGGGCGCTTGAAATTGCGGCAGCGGGGGGTCACAACCTGATTATGACAGGGAGCCCCGGTTCCGGTAAAACCATGCTGGCCCGCCGGTTGCCCGGCATACTGCCGGACATGACATTTGAAGAGTCCCTGGAAGTGACAAAGATATACAGCCTGGCGGGCCTATTAAGGTCCGGCACGCCTTTTATAAAGCAAAGGCCCTTCCGGACGCCCCACCATACAGCCTCCACCACCGGCCTTATCGGCGGTGGCCGGATACCGCGCCCAGGGGAGATCAGCCTGGCCCACCAGGGAGTATTGTTTATGGATGAGATGCCGGAGTTTTCCAAAGATGCCCTTGAGGCCCTGCGGCAGCCGCTCGAAGACGGTGTTGTCACCATTACCCGGACGAACGCCACCTTTACCTACCCGGCCCGGCTGATGCTGGTGGGGGCGCTTAACCCGTGCCCTTGCGGCTACTATGGAGACCCTACGCGTGAGTGCTCCTGCACGCCACATCAGGTGCAGCGTTATATGGCCCGGCTTTCCGGTCCGCTACTGGACAGGATCGACATCCACGTAGAGACGCCGCGTCTATCTTATGATGAAATATCTTTCTTGGGAAAGGGAGATACCTCCGCGGAAATTAAAAAACGGGTGGAAAGAACTCGCGCCATGCAGCGCGAGAGGTTTACCGGAATGGGAAGCAATAAGAGTCCAAAGCATTCCGGGGCCAACCAGGTATTTTGTAACGCTCACATGGGGGCGCGGGAAGTACGGTTTTACTGCAAGCTGAACAAGGGGACCGGCGTCTTGCTGAAAGATGCTTTTAAAAGGTTCGGCCTGAGCGCGCGTTCCCATGACAGGATCTTGAAGGTCGCCAGAACCATTGCAGACCTGGCCGGTTCGGAAGGAATAGAAGAAGTTCATATTGCTGAGGCGTTGCAGTACCGGCTGATGGACATGAGGTTATGATCCGCTGACTGCTATTTAAAAAGGTTTAATACTTGAAAAAAAACTGCCGCTACTGCGGCGGCCATGACCGGGCCGCAGGGCATGCCGCGAAAAATAATTATACCCAATACCGTCCCCAGGGTCAGGCCAAATATGAGCTCAGGGCTTGTGTTCATTAGGTTAAGCCCATCCCCGTTTAGCTTGGTGGCAAGCGCGCCGGCTACTAGGGCGAGAAAGCCCTTAAAAGAAGCAGTCGAATAGAGGTTTTGCTTTGTCAGTTTTTCCGTCGCCACCGGGGTCAGGATGTGCAGCATTAAAAGGACCAGCCCTATTTCCAGGCCGCGCTCTTCCAGCACCGGCAGGACCGTGTGGTCCAGATTAAAATACTTTAGGCATAAAAGAATACAGGAAGACGCAACAATCAGGTTTGACCGCCCGAATAGGCCCAGGAATAATAAAACAATTAAAACCAGTTCCGATGGGCTGAAGCCATAAATGAGATCATGCAATGCCTCTCATCTCCACGAACCGGGAAACCCGGTCAATCGACCAAAAATACCGTTATGATCTATAAAATAAAATTTAACTATCTAACCTTATTTATTCCGTACTGATAACATATGTCTGAAGGACCATAATATCACATGGGAAAATTATATATTTGCCAAAACGATGCTAGGCCAGATACGGGGATGGTTCCCTTGGCCACATGAGGAAGCAAAAAGAACATCCCCTTGCTTCCCTCCGGCAATCGATTGGGGCATGGCGGCGCCGCGAGGGGGATATTGCGATCCACGGGGGTATCGCGGACCGTGGCGGTATGTCATTCCGTAGAGTTACAATGAGCCTTCAGGTCACCGAGTGGCCAATTTGTTCTTATTGTGGAAGGAATATTATAATATAACTGTAATTGTTTATTAAAAAATTAAAAAGAGGTGGTTGGCTATGGAGTTAAAGGCTGGCATTAAAGGTGAGGCAAAGGCAACCGTAAGCGAGGACAATACCGCGATAGCTTTTGGCAGCGGCTCTGTGCGCGTGTTTGCGACCCCGGCTATGGTTGGCTTGATGGAAAAAGCGTCACTGTCTTCAGTTGACCCTTTACTTGAGCCTGGTTTTGCAACTGTAGGGACCAAAGTGAACATAAAGCACCTGGCGGCAACCCCGATCGGCATGAATGTGGTAGTAAACTCGCTCCTTATCGAAGTAGACGGCAAAAGGCTTGTATTCGAAGTAGAGGCGCGGGACGATGTCGACCTTATCGGCACTGGTACTCACGAGCGTTTTATTGTCAAGCTGGACAGCTTTTTTAAAAGGGCGGAGAGTAAATCAACAAAACAGTAGAAAATATCCGGGGGCAAAAGCCCCCGCCTTTTATTGTTAAGGAAATAATAAATTTCGTAAACTTACAGCCCCAATTGGTAGCCCATAGGTTACCGAAAAACGAGTTTGTTTTTTACTCGTGGACCGTTGTTCCTAGTACACATGTTTGGTATAATGGGAAGTAGCCGGCAAATAATATTGCCTCAAACGGGGAGAAGATTGCATGACCTTGCGTTTCATTATCGGCCGGGCCGGATCCGGAAAGACCCGTGCTTGTCTGGACGCGGTGCGGGAAGAGCTAACGAAGAGTCCGGCGGGACCACCGCTGATCCTTTTAGTGCCGGAGCAGGCAACTTTCCAAACGGAACATGCCTTGGCTGCTACCCCCGGTCTTAGGGGATTTATCCGGGCCCAGGCGCTGAGCTTCCGGCGCCTGGCCTACCGGGTGTTGCAGGAGGTCGGAGGCGCCGCCCGGCCGCATATCGGCGAACTGGGCAAGCGCATGGTATTGCGCCGCTTGCTGGAACGGCGGCGAAAGGATTTAAAGGTTTTCCGGCGCTCCGCCGCGCAACCGGGTTTTGCCGATACACTGGCCCGTGCTTTGGGTGAGATGAAAACCTACTGCATTAGCCCCCAAGAACTAGCGCGTGTTTCATCTACGGTGCGGGAAACAGGCGGGGTAGATCTGCTTGCTGACAAGCTGGAAGACTTGTTGATTTTATATTGCGAACTTGAAGATTACCTGGCCGGCCGCTTTACTGATCCTGACGATTATTTGAGCCTGTTGGCCGATCGGCTGGAGCTTTCAACAGTTGTCCGGGGAGGTGAGGTGTGGGTGGACGGCTTTTCCGGGTTTACTCCGCAGGAGTACCGGGTTTTGGCAGCGCTGGTCCGCTCTGCCCGCCGCGTTAATATAACCCTCTGCGCTGACCTGAAAGCATTAACCTGCGGTATGGATGAAACGGAGCTGTTTTATCCTATAAGGGAAACTTATGATACCCTGTGTGAGATTGCCGCTGCAGAGCGAGTTTCTGTTGAGCGGCCCCTGGTACTAGATGGCGCTTCCCAGGGGCGCTACCAAAGCAAGTCCATTGCCCACCTGGAAAAATACTATTTTGTCCGCCCGCCTCAACCCCTTTCCTGTGCGGGTGAAGATGTGATCCTGGTTGCCGCGGCAAACCCCAGGGCCGAGGTAGAGGGAGTGGCCCGTGAGATCACGGCGTTATGCCGGGACAAGGGCTACCGTTACCGCGATCTAATAATCCTCCTGAGGGATCTTGACACCTATGCGGGGCTTATATCATGCGTTTTTGAAGATCACGGTATCCCCGTATTTATTGACAGGAAGCGCCCGGTTATGCATCACTCCCTGGTGGAACTAGTCCGTTCAGCCCTGGAAGTGGTCGCGTCCGACTGGTCTTTTGACCCGGTTTTTCGTTTTTTTAAGACCGATCTTACACCTCTGACGAGGGAAGAAGTCGATTTGCTGGAAAATTACGTGCTGGCGCACGGTATCCGGGGAAGCCGCTGGATCGACGGCAAGCCCTGGGAATACCGCAGGCGGCTTGTCCTGGAGGAAGACATAGAAACAACCGGTTTGGAAGAAGAACTGGAAAAAATCAACTGCATCCGGCGCAAGGCCGCCGGCGCCCTTTCCGATTTTCACGGCAGCGCCACGAAAGCTGAAAATGTACGTGGCGTGACCGAAGCGCTTTTTAACCTGCTGGAACATTTGAATGCGCCGGAACAGCTGGAAGGCTGGAGCCGGTTGGCTGAGCGGGAGGGGCGGCTGGAGGAAGCGCGGGAGCACACCCAGGTGTGGAACGGGCTGATTTCGCTATTAGACCAAGTGGTCGAGGCGCTGGGTGAAGAAGTGATGACTATAGGAGAATATGCCGCAGTGCTTGACGCCGGGTTTGAGAGTATGCGCTTGGGTCTGATTCCTCCCGGCCTCGATCAAGTTGTAGCCGGCTCCCTGGAGCGCTCCCGGAGCCCGGAGGCCAAAGCTTCCTTTGTCATGGGTGTCAGCGACGGCGTATTACCGGCTAGGGTTTCCGGGCAGGGCATTCTTTCGGAAAGTGAAAGGGACAGGCTTTTAGCAGTTGGTATGCGGCTGGCCCCCGGCGCCCGGAGAAAGGTTTTTGATGAACAGTATATTGTATACATAGCGCTGACCCGTTCCTCGGAAAAGCTATATTTAAGTTATCCAGCGGCAGATGATGAAGGCGGGGCAATGGCGCCGTCCCCGGTGGTGGCGCGGGTGAGGGAACTGCTGCCGGGGGTTGGGGAGCGGGTCTGGCCGGTAGAGCCCAATGCCGCAGTGGCGGACGATCTGGAGTATATAACCTGTCCTGGCCGCGCTTTGTCGTACCTTGCGGCGCAAATGAGGGAAGTTAAAGCCGGCCGGGAGATAAACCCGCTGTGGTGGGACGTTTACAACTGGTTTGCCCGGGAAGGGCGCCGCCATGAATGCGCCGCCGTACTTTCCTCTCTCTTTTTTTCAAACCGGGAGAACAGGCTACCTGCCGGAACGGGCAGGAAATTGTACGGCCGTTCATTTAAAACAAGCGTTTCCGGTGTGGAAAAATTCTACGCCTGCCCGTTTGCGCACTTCTTGTCCAGGGGCCTGAAATTACAGGAAAGGGCTGTTTTTAAATTGGGCGCGCCGGACCTAGGCAGGTTTTTCCACGCTGCCCTGAAGTTATTCGGTGACCGTATCCGGGAGCAGGGGCTTGATTGGGGGCGGCTTGAAAAGGGACAGTGCAGGGAAATGGCGGGGGAAGTGGTTGACCTTTTGGCGCCGAGGCTACAGAGCGAGATACTGTTGAGTTCCGCCCGCCACCGCTACCTTACTGGCAAACTTAAAAGGACTGTCCAGCGGACGGCCCTGGTCCTCACCGAGCATTCCCGGCGGGGAAGTTTTCGCCCGGTTGGGCTGGAGCTGGCTTTTGGGCCGGAGGGAAATCTCCCGGCAGTTACCTTCACGCTATCCGGCGGGCACGAGCTGGTTTTGACCGGGCGCATTGACCGTGTCGACGCCGCCCGGGGCGATGAAGGGATTTACCTGCGGATTATAGACTACAAGTCAGGTAAAGTTACAATCAACCTTTCGGACATCTATCATGGATTAAAGCTACAGTTACTGGCCTACCTGGATGTGGCGCTTGAGCACGCCCGGACACTGACCGGCGGGAAAGGGGCGCCTGGGGCCATATTGTATTTTCGTTTGGATGACCCGCTGGTTAAAACGGGCGGGGAGACACTCACAGAGGAGGAACTGGAAGGCAAAATCTTAAAGGAGTTTCGCATGACAGGCATGGTCCTGGCCGACCCGTCGGTGGTAAGGCTAATGGATTACGGCCTCGAAGGAGATTCCAGTCTAATCCCGGTTCATATTAAAAAAGACGGTTGTCTTGGTACCCGCTCTGCTGTACTGACTGGAGAACAGTTTGAAATGCTCCGCGCCTGGCTGCGCTACCAGCTAACATCTGCCGGGAGTGGCATTGTTAACGGGGTGGTGGATATACAGCCGTACCGGCGTGGCGCATTTAGAGCCTGCCAGTATTGTTCCTATAAGCCGGTCTGCCAGTTTGACATTCTAATTGAAGGTAACAACTACAGGATGATCAAGAAAGAAGATGACAAGGTTTTATGGAGCAGGCTGGTAGAACAGGTTGGGGGTGAAGATAGTTGAGCAGTCAATGGACCGATGAACAAATGGAGGCTATATCTTGCCGGGGCGGCAACCTGCTGGTGTCAGCCGCTGCGGGGGCAGGGAAGACTTCGGTGCTGGTGGAGCGGATTATACGGCGTATTACCTGTCGGGACAATCCTGTGGATGTGGACCGCCTGCTGGTGGTTACCTTTACCAATGCCGCCGCTGCCGAGGTGCGGGAAAGGATTGGGCGTGCCCTGGCAGGGGAGATAGCCCGGCATCCGGGGTTAAATTTTTTGCCCAAGCAACAATCCCTGCTGGGGCGGGCTTGTATCAGCACCCTGCACTCATTTTGCCTGGACCTGTTGCGCCAGCATTTTTACCGCATTGATTTAGATCCCGCCTTCCGGGTGGCGGACGAAACCGAGGCGACGCTGATCCAGGCCGGGGCGTTGGAAGAACTGTTTGAACAGCACTACGCCGCCGGGGAAAACCCTTCCTTTACAGTCCTTGTCGATTGCTACGGGGGCAAACGTGACGATGCGGCATTGCAAGAACTGGTTATGGAGGCTTACAAGTTCGCCCGCAGCACTCCCTTCCCGGAAAGCTGGCTGCAAAGTCTGGCAGGTGATTACAATTTGCCGGAAGATGCGTCCCTGGATGAGCTGCCGTGGTGCTGTATTTTAAAGAGGGCGCTGGCAATTGAGCTGGCAGGGGCGCTAGCCGTGCTGGACCTGGCTTTAAAGATTGCCTGCGGGCCGGGTGGTCCCGAAGTGTACTGCTCCAACCTGGAAGCCGACCGGGAAATGGTTTCCCTTCTCAACCAGGCTTGTGCCGCAAACACCCCCTGGGCGGACTTGCACACGTCCTTTAAACAGGCCGGGTTTGGCCGGTTAAAAAGGCTCAAAAAAGGAGAAGCCGAACAGCAACTGGCAGAGCAGGTGAAAAATCTTAGAGATACCGCTAAGAAGAAAGTAAATGGTTTGGTAAAGACTTATTTTACCCGCCAACCGGAAGAAATACGCGCCGACTTGCGTAAGGTGGCGCCTTTGATTGAGGAATATGCCGCCCTTGTCCTTGGGTTCGGCGAATCTTACCGGAAGGCCAAGGCTGCACGGGGAGTGGTAGATTTCAGCGACTTAGAGCATTACGCCTTGCAAATATTGACTGAGCAGGGCCCGCAGGGACCGCTCCCTTCGCCTGTAGCCTTGGAGATGCGACAGCGGTTTGAGGAGGTGCTGGTGGACGAGTATCAGGACACCAGCGCTGTTCAGGAAGCGATTCTCCAACTGGTGTCCCGGCAGGGGGAAGATCGCCCCAACCTTTTTATGGTAGGAGATGTTAAACAAAGCATATACCGTTTCAGGCTGGCCGATCCAGGACTATTTTTAAAAAAATATACTGATTACCCCACTATGCGGGGCGGTTTGGAGCGCCGGCTGGACTTGGCCAAAAATTTTCGCAGCCGCCGGGGTATAGTTAATGCCGTCAATTTTATCTTCCGCCAGTTAATGACGCCGGTTGTGGGTGAGATGGCTTACGATGCGGGCGCTGAACTAATTTACGGGGCCGGTTACCCTCTGCCGGACATTGGGCAGGGAGAGCATGAAGACGTAGTAGAAATACACCTGTTGGAGCGGGAACAGGAGGATGGCGCCAGCCCCGGCGACGAAAAACTTATTGAGGCAGAAAACGGGGAAGAACTTGAGGAAACGGAAGAGGAACTGGACGCCATACAAAAAGAAGCGCGTCTTATAGCCAGAAGGATTAAAGAGCTGGTGGTGGGAGTTCCGGGCGGCGAGCCGGGATTAACCATATCAGATAGAAAGTCCGGAACCCGGTCGCTACAATACCGGGACGTGGTGGTGCTAATGAGGGCTACGGCGGGTTGTGCGAACACCTTTGTTGAGGAATTCCGCCAGGAGGGTGTCCCGGTTTATGCTGAGTTGGCTACAGGGTATTTTGAGGCTACCGAGGTCGAAACGATGCTTTCATTGCTGAAAGTAATAGACAACCCCCGCCAGGATGTGCCTCTAGCCGGTGTTTTGAGGTCGCCTGTGGCCGGTCTTAAAGCGGGGGACCTTGCGAAAATAAGGCTGGCTTCACGCCAGGGCGACTATTTTGACGCGGTAGTTGCTGCCGCGCTTAATGGTCAGGACGAACTTTCAGAACGGTTGACGGAATTTTTAAAAAAATTGGAAAGATGGCGCTCTGTCGCAAGACAAGGATCCCTGGCTGATCTAATCTGGACTATATACCGGGAAACCGATTATTACGATTTTACCGGCGGTCTGCCCGGGGGCGCGCAGCGGCAGGCTAACCTGAGGGCGTTACACCACCGGGCGCAGCAATATGAGGCTACTGCTTTTCGCGGCTTGTTTCTTTTCTTGCGTTTTATTGAACGTGTCAGGGAGGGTGGTCGCGATATCGGCGCCGCCCGTGCCCTTAGCGAAAAAGAAAACGTAGTGCGGATAATGAGTATACACAAAAGTAAGGGCCTGGAGTTCCCCGTAGTTTTTGTGGCAGGTCTGGGCAAACAATTTAATCTTAAAGATTTGCGAAAAGATATGCTTTTTCATAAGGATTTGGGCCTGGGCGCGCAAATGGTGGACGATGTGACCAGGGTAACCTTTCCCACATTGGCCAAACTGGCGTTGAAGCACACATTGAAGATGGAGGCCCTGGCAGAGGAAATACGGATCCTGTACGTTGCCATGACTAGGGCCCGCGAGAAGTTGATCCTGGTTGGTTCTGCCCGCAACTTGCCCGGCTGCGCCCGGCGCTGGTGCGGATCCATGGGAGTAGAAGGTTGGACCTTGCCGGACGGGGAACTGGCCGGCGCGAGTACCTGTCTGGGCTGGCTAATGCCCGCAATAGCCCGCCATAGGGATGGAAAAACAATAAGGACTATGGGTTTGTGTGAGGATAACCCGTCGGAAACGATAGCGTCCGATAGTTCACGCTGGGATGTGCGTTTTTCGGGCATAGACGCCGGCGCCAAGGCCGGGGTAGTGATTACCCCGGAAGGGTTTGATGCGGTGCGCAGGATGGCGCCGCTGCAAAAAGAGGGCCCGCTTGCCGGCGTTGTCAGAAATAGGCTTGACTGGCGCTACCCCACTGCCGGAACCATTGGCAAGGCAGCCAAGTCAACGGTGACTGAAATGAAAAGGCGGTTCGACCCGCAGGCGGAAGGGGAAGAAGTTTCGCGTGATTTCAGGCTGCCAATTGGTGGCAGACCTTTGTTTATGCAGCGAAAGCGTGGTCTGACAGCGGCGGAAAGGGGAACGGCCCTGCACCTGGTGATGCAGTGCCTGGATTTACACGGTACATTGGATTATCCCGGCATCAAGGCGCAAATTGAGGGGATGGTGGGGCGGGAGCTGCTGACACGCGAGCAGGCTCTATCAGTGCCGGCCGGGCAAATAGCCGCGTTTTTTGCCGGGCCGCTGGGGAAGCGGGTGTTGTCCGGCCGCAATGTGCTTCGCGAACTGCCCTTTACCCTTGCCCTACCAGGCGGGGAAGTTTATCCGGAACTTGGAGAAGGCGCCGGTGAGATCGTCCTTGTTCAGGGTGTGGTGGACTGCCTGGTGGACGAAGAGGAAGGCTGCCTTCTGCTGGATTATAAAACCGATAGCGTATCACAGGGCGGAATAAAGCAAGTAGTCGACCGCTACCGGACACAAATGGATCTATACGCCAGGGCGGTGGAAAACATACTGGGGAGAGTGGTAAAGGAAAAATATCTGTATTTGTTTAGTTTAGGTGAAGAAATAAAGCTCTAAATCCAAAACTCCCAGGCGCAGTAATAATCTTCCGGATGCTCGTCCGGCGGGCAGGTAAGGCATTTTGTTTTGATGCGGGGGTCGATGGCCTGCGCAAAGCATGCATATTCCACCAGTCCCACTGATTTGCAGGGGAATGCGGGCAGGTCCTTTCTTTTTCTGGCCGATTGGACCCGGCACTCGTTCATTCTGAAAACGATCTTGTCCGCGCCTACGTCGATTATTTCCTGCTTGTTAACAAAGGCGTAAAGCCTCAGCCCCAAGGCTTTTTTCAAAGCCCGGATTCCCCCGTTCGCAGGGATCCGGCAAAACTTCATGATTCTCCCGGCTTCTATCTTCGAAAATATTTCCCAAACGGCGGCGTCTAGCTTTAAAGCCGTATCCATTCCGTATTCTTTTTCCACGGCCTGGAACCAGAGCCCGTCGTGCGCAAGCCAGCGTTTGGCCAGGTCCTCCAGTAACGCTAAATAGGATTCCCGGTCCCAGGTTTCCAGAAATTCCAGGTGTTTATTTTTCAACATAAAACTACCCCTCCCCGGTGCATATATTCAATTAGTATTGCCGGGTCAACCAATGCGCTATATACAGGCCCGCGATCGCTTCGCTGGTCTTGTGGTGAAAAGTTCCATAATGTAGGCGTGATAATATTATACTTGATTACTTTTTAATCTTCAATGCGGGCGTTGTGTGTAAGATCCCCGCGCATGACGCCGGTGGTGACTAATACCGTATGCAGGTTTTAGGGCAAAACGGCGCCCGCGTAGGAATTGTCACCGTATATAAAAGGGTAAAAATAAGTTTTTTTTGCTGGTATAAAATATCTTTAGCAAAAATAGACCTGTAATTAAGAGCTTGCAGGTTAACACAGATCATTTTAATTAAGCATCCCTTCTCATATATAAATCACAGGTAGCTGTTCCAAAGAAACGCCTGCCGGCTTGTATTGTTTTAAGGGGGTATTCTATTGCAAGGTCAAAACCATCCGTCGAAAATGTTCAAATGCGCTTACAATGCCGCATACCCGCAGGTGCGGGTAATGGCGCCTAACCGCCAGTATGCTGAACTTTTGCTTGAGGATTTTACCGGGGTAGTGAGTGAATTTACTGCTATAGAACAGTATCTTTACCATCACTTTGCGCTTGAGGGTATTAATGAGGAAGTGGCTGAGCTTCTTGAGTGTATTTCTCTGGTGGAAATGCACCACATGGAACTGCTGGCCGAGGCCATTAGGTTGCTGGGTGTCGAACCCCGTTACAGGGTAATTCGCAACAACCACGAAATATACTGGAACGCTACATACGTCTACTACGGTTATAGCCTGTGCGACCGGCTTACGGCGGATGTAGCATCTGAATGGGCGGCTATCGCCGCCTACCGTGACCACCAGCAAAGAATTGGCGACCCCTATATTAAAGAGCTTTTGGAAAGAATTATACTGGATGAATACCACCATATTAAGCTGTTTAACATAGTGATACAAAAATACTGCAAATAGTTTAAAGCCGGCGCCGCATAAACCCGGCGCCGGCAGGATAAACAGGACATTTACATTTTGAACCTACTCATTGTCTTACCAAGCTCATCAACCGCATTGTTCAATGAGTTGGCGGAAGCGGAAACCTCTTCCATAGCCGCCGTTTGTTCCTCGGTTGTGGCGGCCACGTTGTGGATAGCCCCGGCAACCTGTTCGGTAGCGGCGGCCACTTCCCTTGCTTTCTTGTTCAGGTCTTGTACCAGTTCCATGATGGCGATCAGGGAACGGCTTACATCCTGGACTACACGATCGCCCTGAGCCACTTTCCCCTTGCCGTTTTCCATGTCGCTGACAGCCTGAGACGACTGCTGTTGTACTTCGTTAATGATCCGGCCGATTTCTTTGGCCGACATAGCTGAATTCTCAGCCAGTTTGCGTACTTCCTCGGCTACGACGGCAAACCCCCTGCCGGCGTCCCCGGCCCTGGCCGCTTCGATGGCGGCGTTTAGCGCCAGGAGGTTGGTTTGGTCGGCAATGCCGTTAATGGTGTCGACGAATTGGCCTATCTTGTCAATGGCCTGGGAAAGGGTACCTACCGACACGGCTACCTGGTCGACCGAGTTTTCTATTTCCTGCATAGTATTTATAACCGAATCAATATTTTGTCTCCCCTGGTCGGCCTGCTGGCTGGCTTCTTCCGCGTCGCTGTATACAGATTTTACATTTTCTGCAACATTGTCAACCGTGGCGGATATTTCATTGACGGTAGACGCGTTTTCAGATGCGGCCGAAGTCGTTTGTTCCGCCTGTGATGTAAGGGCATGGGCAGTTTCCGTGACACGGCAACAGGTTGTAGTTACGTGCCCGATTAATTCCTTTAAATAATCGGCCATTTGGTTAAATGACTGGGCGAGTTTTCCAAGTTCATCATGCGATTTGTGCTCGATGCTTTTGGTCAAGTCACCCTGGGAGATCACCTCGGAAAATTCTATAAAGCGTTTTAATGGTTTTCCGAGGAGTTGCTGGAGCGCGAGGAAACAAATGATAATGCTTAGTATAAGACCTATTAGACCGACAATGACAATGCTATAGGCAAATTTGTTGACAGCCTGGTCGTAAAGGTTATTCGGCACACCTACATAAAACATGCCGATTATTTTACCCTGCTCATCCTTAATCGGCTCGTAGGCAGTCTGGTTCCACATACCTACAACCTGGGCCATCCCAATGTAAGTCTTTCCTTCATTTAAAACCGCTTTGGCCACTTCTTCGGTAGAGCGTGTGCCTATTGCACGCTGGCCTTCGGCGGTTTTTACATTTGTTGATACCCGCTTGTCACCCTGAAAAAATGTCACGGTATCGTTTGTCAGGTTACCGATTAGATCGACAAGTTCATAATTTTCGTTAATCTTTTTGTCGCCTTTGTACAGTTCCCCGTTCTTAATCGACCACGCTCCGGGATACGTGCGCTCAATCAGGATCGTTCCCATATTTAAATCGGACTTCAGCTTAATTTGAATAGATTCAATCAACCGGCCGTGCATAGATTTGACTGAATAAAATCCAATAGCGGCAACCAATAAAACCAAAATGAGTGAAGTCAATACGGACAGTTTTAGACGTATAGTCATTCCGCTAACGACTCCTTTGCTTATAAATTGCACGAAGCTCTGACCTGGGCAATATTGCTGTTGACGTGCATTGTTTACCTACCGGCGTATTATTTCTGATCTGGAGCCTGTGCATTACCCCCTTTCTCGCCGCCGGCTTTAGATTTAGCGTGATTGGAATAGTACATAGGGGCGACCGTCCTGCTACTTTGATTTGGTGTAGCGTTGTTTGATTGAGCAAGCGATTACAAGTATTCTCTCGGAGCAGTTTTAAAGCATATTTCGCCATCAATCTAAAATATTCCTGTTTATACTGTTAAAAGTTTTTTAAATTTTTTTTATTTTATTGTAGCTGGTTCCATTATTATCAGTTGCCGTTTGCCGGCGTCCATTTGGGCCTTAACCCCTAGCGGAAGTGTAGCCTTGCATGCACCGTGACCTGCGCTAAGGCCATAAAAGCTTGGTTTGTTGAGCCTACCACAGATGTCTATTAGGATTTCAATCAATGTATAAGAAGAATGTTTTTCATTCTTGCAATTTATACATTCTCCAAAGACTATACCGGCGGCGGAATTTAGTTTTCCGGCCAGGTAAAGTTGCCAAAGCAGGCGATCAATCCGGTAAGGCGGCTCGTCAACTTCCTCCAGGTATAGAATAGCTCCGTGGGTATCTATTTCATAAGGAGTGCCGAGTGTTGCCGCAACCAGGGAAAGGTTACCCCCGGTTAGCCTGCCGGATGCCTTGCCGGGATTAATTGTTACGGTCGCAGCGCCGGGTGCGGTGGGAATGCTCCCTAAGGGAGAAACGTCAGTAATAGCTTTTATAAAATGTGACACTGTAAAATCATCCGGCTCACACCCGAATTCAGTAGCCAGCATGGGGCCGGAAAAAGTCACCAGGCCGGTCTTTTTTAAGATTGCAAGCTGCAGGATTGTAATATCGCTGTATCCCACCAACACCTTGGGATAACGGCGGACCAGGCTGTAATCAATATCCGGGACAATCCTTATACTCCCGTATCCGCCTCGCAAACAAACTATGCCGTCTATGTCTGGGTTTAAGAACATTTCACAAAGATCGGCTAGTCTCTCCTGATCGGTACCGGCCAAATACTTGTCCATTTTTAACGCGTTTGGCGCTAAGGTAACTTTAAAGCCAAGCCCTTCCAATAACTTTTTCCCTTCGATAACACACGCCAGGTCGAGGGCAGGGCTTGCCGGCGCGACTATTCCAATATTTGCCCCAGGAGCGAGGGCACGTGGTTTTATAGTCAATTTCTAATCACCTTACCTAACTTTCTACTTAAAGTAATAATATGCATGGTGGCGCCCGGTTAAGATTGGATTTTATAGGTGTTGTCCTAACCGGCAACCAAATATATAATAAAGTCAATGAGATCAAAAAGATCCGGGGGGTTAATGCTATGCCAAAAGTGCGGGCGTATGTGGTTATAAGCGGGAGGGTCCAGGGCGTCTACTACCGGGCGCTGACAAGGGAGCAGGCCCGGGAGCTTGGAGTCAACGGGTGGGTTAAAAACCGGCCTGACAGGAAAGTAGAAGGACTTTTTGAAGGTGACAGGGAAGAGGTAGACAAACTCATTAGCTGGTGCCGCCAGGGGCCGCCGGCGGCAGATGTAACTGCTGTAGATGTGGATTGGGGAAATTATACGGGTGAATTTTCCGGATTTAAAATTGCTTTTTAGGAAGCAGCAGTTCTAGAAGGGATTTTATGGCCGGGACATGGGGAAACTATACCCATTAACCTAGGCGGCATTACAAAAATATCTCATATGTTTTTCCCGGAGGGGGTTTGCAAAATGTTTCACGTCAGAAAAAAAGTAAACTGGATAATTGGATACCTGACAACGCTTTTATTTATTTTAGTTCTGTCGTCCGGCTGTGTTTCTACCGCCAGGCAAACGCCGGGGACGCAAGGTGCGCCGGCGCCTCCCGGCCAAGTATCACCGGAGGGGAAATTAAACCTGGCCTTATATTATGTGAAAATGACGGAAAACGACGCATACATGGTTAGAGAAGTACACCAGGTTCCCCCTACCGGGGAAGCGGCCAAAGTAGCGGTGGAAGAGCTAATCAGCGTTAACCCGTCAACCCCCGGGGCGGCACGGTTATTGCCGGCGGACACCAAAGTTCGGAGTGTCGCCATCAAGGACGGCCTTGCTACGGTGGACTTTTCCAAGGAAGCGCTGCGGGCCAATGTAGGCGCTTTGGGGGAGGCCATGGGGATACAGAGTATTGTCAATACACTGGCTGAGTTGCCCGGGGTGCAAAAAGTTTCTTTCATGGTGGAAGGCAAGGTGGATGAAGAAGCTATAGACTGGTGGGGGCATGTAGGGCTGTATACCCAGCCATTTAGTAAAGACGTTTCTAAAGTATATGAACCTGCTATCTGGGTGACGGCGCCGGCGCCGGGCCAGAAGGTGACGACGCCTTTAGTAGTACGCGGTAGCGCAATGGTTTTTGAAGGGACGGTCAACGCCAGGTTGCTGGACGAGTCGGGAAAAGTGCTGGCGGAAGGCTATGGGACTGCTACTGAGGGCGCCCCCGGGCGGGGGGATTTTGAGATATCACTGCCCTTTACTGCGTCTGCGCCGGGCGGCGGCAAGTTAGCGGTGTTTTGGATCAGCCCGAAAGACGGCAAAGATATGGACGAAGTGACAGTGCCGGTTGCCTGGTAAACATTTTTATGGTGTTGCGGTAGTTTTGCCGTTAAATATAGTATAGGACCTAATTTTGCCACAAATGTTTTGTGGCATTTTTGTTAGTTTTTAATAGTTTATATTATTGCAAAAACAAAATAGATATAGAAGGGTTCAAAGCGGCGATTTTTAACCTGTCGACATTTTTTGCCTTTACAGTGTTTGCGCCGGTAGCATTCATTCTTCTTTTTGCCATTTTTGCATATAATATATTATTCGCTTAGTCCGGCCCGCCTAGTAGGAAGTGGTGGTTAGATAATGACGAGAGGAGTGAAACCATGGATTTCCTAAGGCGTTTGGAAGAGTACCGCTCCTTGGAAAAACAGTTGGCTTGGGAAGGGACTTTCCAGGATTATGTTGAGATTATAAAAGAGAGGTCCTACGTGTCACAGCTCGCCCACGCCCGCATCTACGACATGATCAAAGCTGCCGGGGTGGATGAAAAAGAAAGTGTAAAACAATACAAGTTCTTTTCAGATGAACTTTTTGGACTAGACAGGACGCTGGAAAAACTGGTGGAGGAGTACTTCCACCCGGCGGCTCGCCGTCTCGATGTGCGCAAGCGGATCTTGCTCTTAATGGGACCGGTGAGCGGGGGTAAGTCAACCTTGGTGGCGATGCTAAAAAGGGGCTTGGAGAAATTTAGCCGGACTGACGAGGGCGCTGTTTACGGGATTAAAGGCTGCCCGATGCACGAGGAGCCCTTACACTTAATACCAAAAGATTTGCGGCTAGAATTTCAAGAGCTGTATGATGTTTACATTGAAGGGGAACTGTGCCCTTCCTGCCGGATGATGCTGGAGGAAGAATACGGCGGGAATATCGAAAATGTGGCGGTGGAAAGGGTATTTTTATCTGAGGACAACCGCGTCGGTGTCGGCACCTTTACCCCTTCCGATCCAAAATCCCAGGATATTGCCGATCTCACCGGCAGCATGGATTTTTCTACTATTACCGAGTATGGCTCCGAGTCCGATCCCCGGGCTTACCGTTTTGACGGCGAGTTGAATATATCAAACAGGGGCTTGATGGAGTTTCAAGAGATGTTGAAATGCGATGAAAAATTTCTTTGGAACCTTTTGAGCCTTTCCCAGGAAGGAAACTTCAAGGCCGGGCGATTCGCCTTGATCTATGCCGATGAAATGATCGTTGCTCACACAAACGAAAATGAGTACAAAAGTTTTATCAGCAACAAGAAAAACGAAGCCCTGCAGTCCCGGATTATTGTAATGAAGATACCATACAACCTAAAAGTAAGTGACGAGGTTAAAATATACGACAAGCTGATTAAGCAGAGCGACTTGCGCGACATCCACATCGCGCCGCATGCCCTGCGGGTGGCCAGCATTTTCTCGGTCCTGTCTAGGCTCAAAGAGTCCAAAAAGCAAGGCATGGACCTTGTAAAAAAGATGAAGCTGTATGACGGGGAAGATGTGGAAGGGTTCAAGCAAAAAGACCTGCATGAACTCCAGGTGGAAGCTATCGACGAGGGGATGAGCGGCGTAGATCCCCGGTATGTGATCAACCGGCTTTCCTCGGCCCTGATCCGCACCCAAACCCTGTGTATCAACCCGCTGGATGTCCTGCGTGCTTTGAAGGAGGGCCTAGACCAGCATCCTTCTATCACTAAAGAGGAACGGGATCGCCTTTTGAATTTTATTTCTGTAGCGCGTAAAGAGTACGATGAAATGGCAAAAAGGGAAGTGCAGAAAGCTTTTGTCTATTCCTATGAAGAATCGGCCAAGGTGCTTTTTGAAAATTACCTGGATAATGTTGAAGCGTTCTGCAATAGCGCCAAAATAAAGGACCCCATTACCGACGAGGAACTTGACCCGGATGAAAAATTAATGCGGTCAATTGAAGAGCAGATAGGAGTTCCTGAAAGCGCCAAGAAGGCTTTCCGGGAAGAAATATTAATCAGGTTGTCCAGCTATGCCCGTAAAAATAAACGGTTTCACTATAATTCCCACGAGCGCCTCCGCGAGGCCATAGAGAAAAAACTTTTTGCCGATCTTAAAGATGTAGTAAGAATCACCACATCCACAAAAACCCCGGATGTCGAGCAGTTAAAACGGATCAACCAGGTAAGCGCCAGGCTGATTGAGGAGCATGGTTACTGTCCAAACTGCGCCAACGAACTCCTCAGATACGTCGGCAGCCTGCTTAACCGTTAGGGGGGGTGGACGTGTCAGGAGCAAATTTTGTAATTTCCCGTGAAGACTGGTCACTCCACCGCAAAGGAGAAATCGACCGGCAGCGGCACCGGGAAAAAGTGCGGGAAGCAATTAAAAAGAACCTTGCGGATATTGTCAGCGAAGAGAGCATTATTATGCACGACGGGCGCAAAGTAATAAGAGTGCCTATCCGTTCACTGCATGAATACCACTTCCGCTTTGACTACGGGAAACAGAAACACGGTGGCCAGGGTGACGGAAAAAGCAAGCAAGGCGACATCATTTTTTCCGAGCCGCAGTATGGGCAGGGGAAAGGTAAAGGCGCCGGGGAAGAACCCGGGGTTGAATACTATGAAGCCGACATTACCGTCGACGAACTAGCGGAGATGATCTTTGAAGACCTCGGTCTTCCCAACCTGGAGCGCAAAAAAAAGCCCGAGTTGGCTTCCGATTCATTGGAGTTCAAAGAAGTGCGGAAAAAAGGCATCTCCAGCAACATCGACCGCAAGCGGACCATCATGGAAGCCATCAGGCGCACCGCTTTAAAGGGGACTCCGGAGGAGTTTTCAATAACACCTGAAGACTTACGCTTTAAAACATGGGAAGTAACATACAAATACGAGTCCAACGCCGTGGTTCTGGCGATGATGGATACTTCCGGATCTATGGGCCCATTTGAAAAGTATATTGCACGCAGTTTTTTCTTTTGGATGGTACGCTTTTTGCGCACCAAGTACAAAAATGTCCAGATCGTATTCCTGGCCCATCACACCGAAGCTATAGAAACAACTGAAGAAGAATTCTTCACAAAGGGCGCCAGCGGCGGCACACGCTGTTCATCAGTGTATAAGATGGCGCTGGAAGTCGTAGAAAAGCGTTACAGCCCCCAAGACTATAACATTTACGCTTTTCACTTTTCAGACGGTGATAACCTGACCTCCGACAACGAAAACTGCGTCAAGCTAATGAATAAGCTGTTGAAATTATGTAATATGGTAGGATATGGGGAAATCGAAGGCCCCTATTACTATACCAGTACCCTGCGCACAGCCTTCAAGCGGGTCCAAAACCCCAAGTTTACAGTTGTTACAATCAGAGATAAAAGCGGGGTATACCCGGCTCTGAAAAAGTTTTTCGCCCAAACCCCCGGACGGGGGAGCGGTGAGTGAAAGCAGCGCAGGGGGGGGACACAGGGGGACGGTTCTTTTGTGTCGTCGAAGACGACACAAAAGAACCGTCCCCCTGTGTCTAAAGGCATGACCCTAGCAGGTGAAAAGCATATCTGATATAATTATAAACACCCAAAAACATTGAACAGTATCTTAAGGCAGGCGGGGATAAAACAAGGGGGAATAAACTTGAAATACCTGGTGATAATTGAAGAAGGAAAACGCTATTTAGCTTCTCCCCGGCCCGGCCGAGACTTTTTAACAAAAATAACTAAGAAATTGTATTTGCCAATAAAATTTTACTGTGTTACTGGCTCTCAGACATCCATATTAACGGGCTAGAAATGACGTTTCAAGGCTATGCTACTTGTAATGATCCCGGCAAGCTATCGCAGAAAATAGGCCAATATCGGGAGGTAAAAATTGCGAAATGGAGACATCTACGGTAAAAGAATTATTTAACCGGTCGGGGGACTACCTGAATAAGAGGGTTAGAATAAATGGTTGGGTGAGGACTGTCAGGTCGTCTAAGGAGTTTGGTTTTATTGAATTAAACGACGGGTCATTTTTTGCCAACCTCCAGGTTGTTTATGATGAAAGCTTGAGCAACCACAAAGAAGTGGCTAAACTTATCACCGGGACGGCTATTAGTGTGACCGGGGAACTTGTGAAATCGCCCGGGGCGAAACAGCCTTTTGAGTTAAAAGCGGAAAGTATAATAATAGAAGGATCTTGCGCTGCGGACTACCCCTTGCAGAAAAAAAGGCACTCGTTTGAGTTTTTGCGCCAGGTTGCCCACCTGCGCCCGCGCACAAATACTTTTTCGGCGGTTTTCCGGGTCAGGTCGCTCGTTGCTTACGCCATTCACAAATTCTTTCAGGAAAGAGGGTTCGTCTACGTCCATACGCCCATCATTACGGGAAACGACGCGGAAGGCGCCGGGGAGATGTTTCGTGTCACTACCCTGAATTTTGACAAAATCCCGCGGGGAGTGGAAAATGTGGTGGACTTCTCCGGTGACTTTTTCGGCAAAGAAACCGGCCTAACGGTAAGCGGTCAGTTGGAAGCGGAAGCCTATTGCATGGCGTTTGGCAAGGTATATACTTTCGGTCCCACGTTCCGGGCTGAGAACTCCAATACACCGCGCCATGCGGCTGAATTTTGGATGATTGAACCGGAGATAGCCTTTGCCGGTCTGGATGACAGTATGGACCTGGCTGAAGATATGCTAAAATGTGTAATAAGCTACTCGTTGGAGCACGCTCCCGAAGAAATGCGCTTTTTTAATAGCTTTATTGATAAGGCGCTGTTTCAACGCCTGGAAAACGTGATCAAATCAGACTTTGAGCGCATAACATACAGCCAGGCTATTGATATTTTAATAAATTCCCGCGAGCAATTTGAATATCCTGTTAAATGGGGGCTTGACCTGCAAACCGAGCACGAGCGCTTCCTGACGGAAAAACACTTTAACAAGCCGGTTTTTGTAACGGGTTACCCGAAAGAAATCAAGGCGTTTTACATGAGACAAAACGACGATGGCAAGACAGTGGCGGCGATGGACCTTTTGGTGCCGGGTGTCGGTGAGATTATCGGCGGGAGCCAGAGGGAAGAAAGGTTTGACTACTTGGAAAAAAGGATGGCTAAACTGGGTTTTAACATGCAGGATTACTGGTGGTACCTGGACCTGCGAAAATACGGGGGTGCCTGCCATGCTGGTTTTGGCCTGGGGTTTGAGAGGTTAATTATGTACCTGACAGGCATGACCAACATCCGGGATGTCATACCTTTCCCCAGGACGCCTAAAAACGCTGAGTTTTGAAAATGAAATTGCCTCACAATATACATAGCCGCCGGGCTATGTTTTTTATTGTGCCGTGACTTTTTCCGGTGGGTTATAGGTTTGCACATGGTTGTATTTAAACTAATCCGTCAATTAAAAATCAGTTCCGGCATATTGTAGATCCAGGAGGGATGCGCAGATGAAACCGCAGGAAGAAATTAGACATTTGGAAAAAGCGCTGGAGAAGATATCCGCTAAGGCTAGGGAATTCGGCTTGGATTTTTATGATATGTTTTTTGAAATCTGCCCGGCGGATATTATCTATACATTTGGCGCCTACGGTATGCCCACCCGTTTTTCACACTGGACATTCGGCAAAAGTTACCATAAGATGAAAACCCAGTATGACTACAACCTCGGGCGCATTTATGAGATGGTGGTAAACTCTAACCCGTGCTATGCTTTTCTGTTGGATGGGAACAGTCTGGTCCAAAATAAGCTGGTCATGGCCCATGTGCTGGCTCACTGCGATTTTTTCAAAAACAACGCTTATTTTAAAAAATCATCCAGGGACATGGTGGAATCCATGGCCGCCGCAGCCGAACGTTTCCGTGGTTACGAGTTTAAGTACGGCCACTCTAAGGTGGAGTCTTTTATTGATTCCGCCATTGCCGTCCAGGAACATATAGAACCGAGGGCCTTAAAAAAAGATAAAAAAACAGGAGCAGACCCAAAGGAAGATGATACCCCTTGTAATTGTAAAAGGCGTGTCGAGACTCCTTACGATGACCTTTGGTACCTGGACGGGGATTCTAAGTGTGACGTGGGTAAATGTGCGAAGGCAAAGAGGTTCCCTAACGAGCCGGAAAAAGACATAATGCTGTTCATCATCCAGCACAGCAAGGAACTAAATGAATGGCAGCGGGATATCATGTCGGTTATCCGGCAGGAGATGTTTTATTTCTGGCCTCAAATGGAAACAAAAATTATGAACGAGGGTTGGGCAACCTATTGGCACTTGCGGATTATGAGAGAGATTGAACTAGACGAAGCAGAAGCAATCGAGTTCGCCAAGATGCACTCTCAAGTTATATTGGCTTCCCGTACCCGGATCAACCCTTATGCCCTGGGTTTAAAAATATTTGAAGATATAGAAAAGCGCTGGGATAAACCATCAGAGGAGGATAAGGAAAAATACGGACGTCCCGGTGGGGAGGGAAAAGAAAAGATATTCGAGGTGCGGGCGACTGAAAACGATATTTCCTTCTTGCGTAATTACCTGACCAAAGAAATAATTGACGAGATGGATATATACTTGTACAAAAAAACCGGCTACGACTGGAAGATTGTTGATAAGGGGTGGGTAAAGGTGCGGGACAGCCTCGTTAGCAGTATCACCAACTGCGGGTATCCATATATTGTGGTAATCGACGGGGACTTTAACAAGCGGGGCGAGCTATACTTGAAACATAATTTTGAGGAAATAGAGCTGGATGTTTTATACCTTGAAAAGACACTTCCCCACGTCTTTACCCTCTGGGGACGCCCGGTGCATCTGGAAACGACGCTGGACAATAAACCGGTGCTGTTTTCGTATAACGGTGAAAAAACCGGTAAAAAGTTTTTATAGAAAAACCTACCGGTTAAAATGGGTTTAAA
>JALHFC010000091.1 GCA_022839445.1 Pelotomaculum sp. | reverse complement strand
CTTTTAAAACAAATCGGCTTAAACTTCCGCATTCTGGCCTGCGAGGTTGATGAAACGCCGCCTCCGGGTTTAAGCCCGCCCAGGCTGGTTGAAACCCTGGCTTTAAGGAAGGCCACGACCGCCGCCGGGATGTTGAGCGAAGGGATTGTAATCGGCGCCGACACCGTGGTTGTCTTGCGCGGGCTATTGCTGGGCAAGCCTTCAGACCGGGAGGACGCTGTGAGGATGCTGATGCTGTTGCAGGGAACCGTTCACGAGGTTTTTACCGGAGTGGCCCTGGTAGACGCCGGCAGCAGGAGGTTTTTGTCCGGTTATGAAATGACCCGGGTTTTTTTCAGGCCGCTGGATGTTGAAGAAATTAGGCGCTACGCGGCGACCGGCGAACCGCTAGACAAGGCCGGCGCTTATGGGGCCCAGGGCCTGGGGGCTTGTTTTATCAGCAGGTTGGAAGGTTGTTACACCAACGTGGTCGGCCTTCCTCTGGCCAAATTGGTTGAAATGCTGAAGCAATTTGGGTATAAAGCGCTTTGATAATATTGTTTTTGGGGTTGATTTGTTGTCTTCCTTAAGCTACCGTCCGACTATGAAGGAACTTCCGGAGGATATCCGGCCGCGGGAGAGGCTTCTCAAGGAAGGAGCCGGGGCCTTGTCCGAAAGTGAACTTCTAGCAATTCTTCTGGGGACGGGTTCCCGTGAAGCCACTGCCCTTGAGTTGGCCTCGCTGCTTATGGCGCGCTTTAAAAACCTGCGTTTGCTGCTGGACGCTACGGTGGAGGAATTAAGCGAGGTCAAGGGCGTTGGACCGGCCAAGGCCAGTCAGGTAAAAGCGGCCCTGGAACTGGCCAGAAGAGTATCACAGTATTCCGGGCCGTCCCGCCCTGTGATTACGTCGCCGGATGATGCGGCCGGTCTTGTTATGGAGGAAATGCGGCACTATGACCGGGAGCACTTCAGGGCGCTTTTGTTGAACACTAAAAACCAGGTTATCGGGACGGATAATGTATCTGTGGGCACACTGAATTCCTCCGCCGTACACCCGCGGGAGTTGTTCCGCAACGCTATCAAAAGGAGCGCCGCATCGGTGATACTCGTGCACAACCACCCCAGCGGCGATCCAACGCCGAGCAGGGAGGACCTGGACGTTACCGGCAGGCTTAGCGAGGCCGGAAAGATTATCGGCATCGAAGTCCTGGACCACATCATTATCGGGGATAATAGATTTACAAGTTTTAAGGCAAAAGGGCTGATCAAATGATTGGCTTTTACAAAAGATATACTTTAAGAGAGGGGCCGGAACATGCGCGTCGGTCTATTGTCAAAAGACATGGGAATGGATTTGGGTACCGCCAATTCACTGGTATATGTCAAGGGAAAGGGGATAGTAATCCGGGAGCCTTCTGTTGTAGCTATTCAAAAGGATACCGGTCAAGTCCTGGCCGTCGGGGAAGAGGCCAAAAGGATGATTGGTCGCACCCCGGGAAATATTGTGGCCATCAGGCCCATGAGAGATGGGGTTATCGCTGATTTTGACGTAACCCAGAGTATGATTAAGTATTTTATCAACAAGTCGCTGCGGAGCCGCACATTCATGGTTCGCCCCAGGGTGGTAATCGGTGTTCCGTCCGGTGTCACCGCCGTTGAGGAAAGGGCCGTGCGTGAAGCCGCCCTCCAGGCCGGCGCCAGGGAGGCTTACCTGATTGAAGAGCCGATGGCGGCTGCTATCGGGTCGGGTCTGCCTGTCCATGAGCCTACAGGCAATATGATTGTTGATATCGGCGGGGGTACTACCGAGGTGGCGGTCATTTCCCTGGGCGGCATCGTTACCAGCAGGTCCATCCGGATTGCCAGTGATGAGATGGACGAGGCGATTATCAGCCACGTCAAGCGCGCCTACAACTTGATGATAGGGGAGCGCTCAGCCGAGCAGATTAAAATCCAAATCGGCACGGCCTACCCGGTGGAGACGGTGGAAACTGATGATGTGCGGGGGCGGGATCTGGTTTCCGGTTTGCCGAAAACTGTCCAGATTACATCGGAGGAGATATACAAAGCCCTTTCTGAGCCGGTAGCCTGCATCATAGAGGCGATTAAAGCCACTTTAGAGCATACCCCGCCGGAGCTGGCGGCCGATATCATGGACCGTGGCATAGTGATGGCCGGGGGCGGATCGCTCCTGCGCGGTCTGGACCGGCTGGTGAGTGAGGAGACGGGGATGCCGGTGCACTTGGCGGATGAGCCGCTTTTAGCGGTGGCTTATGGCGCCGGGCGGGTATTAGAAAATATAGACGTGCTGCGCAAGGTGCTGATCCAGCCCAAAAAACTTGCGTAGAGTGTAGCTAGCGACGGGTTATTATGAGGAGTGAAATATAGGGTGCGTTGGGTTACTGCCAAGAGGCTGATTTTGTTTGCCGTTCTGGTAGCGGTTACCCTGGCGGTCATACGTGTCACCGCGCCGGAGCAGGCCCGGCAGGCACCCTTGCGTTCTCAGTTCAGGGATGTTTTGGCGCCGGTTCAAACGGGTTTGACCTGGCTGGGAAAGCAGGGGCGCTATTTGATATCCTTCCCGGTATCCATGATTAAGGCTACTGAGCGTAGCCGGGCGCTGGAGCAAGAGGTTACTCGCCTTGAGGGTCAGGCTGTCCAGATGAATGAGTACGTTTTAGAAAACCAAAGGTTGGCGGCCCTGCTTGACTATAAGCAGGTTATGGCTAAAAACTACAATTTTCTAATAGCGTCCGTTGTAGGAAGGGATCCAGGCAACTGGTTCGGGACCATTATTCTAAACAGGGGTTCTAAAGACGGGGTGAAGGAAAACATGATCGCCCTTACCCCAAAGGGACTGGTGGGCAGGATTGTGTCTGTTTCAGGGTCTACCTGTGAAGTCCTTTTGTTTACGGACCCGCGCAGCGGGGTGGGCTCTCTGATTCAGGATATCCGCACTCCAGGAATAGTTGAAGGGACCGCCGGCAGTTCAGGAATGGCAAGGATGATTAACATTTCTAACGATGCGCCCGTGGAGATTGGGCAGGCGGTGGTAACTTCCGGAATTGGAAGTGTGTTTCCGAAAGGCATACCTGTCGGCTTAATTTCGGGTATAAGGAAAGAGTCCTCAGGGTTGTTTTTTAGCGCCGACATCAGCCCTTTCGCTGATTTAAACAGGCTGGAGGAAGTTTTTATTGTGACTAGCGTTAATCCCGGGGCTATTTACCCGCAGGGAGGGGGCTAAGCTGTGCAGCTTTCGGTTTTTTCTCCCCTGCTACTGGTAGCTTTGATATTGCAAACCACAATTCTTGACGCTATGTCGGTAGCAGGGGTAATACCGGATCTGGTCCTGTTACTGGTAGTGTTAAACGGCTTCCTCCTCGGTCCCAGGGAGGGGGCTTTTTTGGGTTTTGCCGGGGGGATCGTTGAAGATTTTTTTTCAGGGGGCTATATCGGGCTAAACGCTCTTTCTAAAATGGCGGCCGGCTATTTGGCTGGGATCGCCGGAGAGCGCCTGAATAGGGAAAACATCACAGTTGCCACCGGTGTCACTTTTTTTTCCTCGCTAGGCGGCCTTATCGTTAATTACCTGCTTTTGATTTACATCAATGTGCATATTCCGCCGCTATATGCTTTATTCGGAGTGGCGCTTCCTACTGCTGTATATACCGCTGTGATTACACCGCTTTTCTTCTGGCGCTTTTTCCGGCTGGTTCAGTTGCGGAACAGGGATTTATAATTTTACCGGTTCCGGTGGTGTATTGTTTTTCCAGAGCAAACACCGTTTCTTTTTGTCCCACAATTTTCATGTAGATTAATGATGCGATTTTTATGTATTCTATATTCAAGGTTCATTTTAATAGCTGCGGTCTAACGCCTCTATGAGGGGAGGGGAAAGAATGGAGAGAAATATAATCGAAAAAAGAATGCAGATATTTTTGATCATCGTATCCGCCATCTTTCTCATTCTTTTGTTTAGAATTGCCTATATGCAACTAGTCCAAAACGATAAATATTCAACTTTAGCCCGGGAAAACCGGATGAAGCTGACTTCCATTACCGCACCCCGGGGTGAAGTATTTGACCGCAACGGGATTAAACTGGTGGGCAACCAACCGGTTTATACCGTTTCACTAGCAGACCTTGGGCATGAAGATGCCGGGGTCGTGCAAAGATTAGCCGGGATTTTAGGTATGGATCCCACGGAAATCTTTTTAAAAATTAAACAGCAAAACCGCAAGTACGAGCCGGTGAAAATTGCAACGATGGTGCCTCCGGAGGTTGTAACAAGGATCGAGGAGCAGCGCCTGGAGTTGCCCGGTGTCGTTATTGATATCGAGCCGCTGCGGGAATATCCAAACGGTAACTTGTTGGCTAACGTGATGGGGTATGTGCGCCAAATAAACGAAAATCAACTGGCAAAAAACAAAGATAGGGGATACAAGTCCGGGGACCCGTTCGGGCAGGACGGGCTGGAATATACTTTCGAATATTACCTGCGGGGCCAGGACGGCGGCAGGCAGGTAGAGGTCGATTCAATGGCCAGGCCGGTGCGGGATCTGGGTGTAAAAGAACCTGTACCCGGTAACAACTTGGTGCTCACGATCGACCACAAGGTGCAAAAGGCGGCGGAGGAAGCCCTGGGCAGAGCCACCCAGGAGGCCTTGAAGCAGGGTTACAAGGAAGCCAGGGCCGGCGCGGCGGTGGCGCTGGATGTGCGGACCGGCGCGGTGCTGGCTATGGCCAGCTTCCCTACCTATGATCCGGTAAAGCTTTCCGGTGTATTATCGCAAAAAGATTATGACGAAATATTTAACTCACCCTGGAAGCCTATGTTAAACCGGGCCCTGATGACCTATGCGCCCGGCTCGACTTTTAAGATGATTGTTGCTATGGCAGGCCTGGAGTCAGGCAAGGTCAATCCGCAGGACGCTATTAGTTGCGGCGGCACCTTTTTTCTGGG
>JALHFC010000090.1:6745-11723 GCA_022839445.1 Pelotomaculum sp. | reverse complement strand
GCCAGCAGCCTTTGTGTTACAAGGGCGCTTTTTTCCATTACCTGAGCAGGCGTCAAGGCGCCTCTAGCTTTCAACATTTCTTTTCTTAAGAAATTTTTCGGCGACTCCTTCGTCAAAATTCCCACCCCATAAAAGAGATTGCTGTAGACGCCCAAGATTGTTGAGCGCAGGTCATTGCGGGCTCATAAACGGTTACGGCATCATATAAAAAAGGCCGCTTTTTAAGAAGCGGCTAACATTAACTGACATGTCGTTTCTAACTATAATTTATAGACTTCTTCCTCGCTCAGGATGTGTATACCGCTTTCCTGAAGCGCCTTAACCGCTTCATCAAGCTGCTCCACCCGCAAAACTACCAGGGCGGCGCTAGGTGTCTTCTGGACAAAAGCGTAAAGGTACTCAATGTTGATTCCCGCCTCCTGCAGCGATTGAAGGATGTCCGCCAACCCGCCGGGCCTATCCGCCACTTCCACCGCAATTACATCTGTAGCGCTCACAGTGAACCCGGCCTCTTTTAGCACCTGGTAAGTCTTGTCAGGATCGTTCACAATGAGCCTTAAGATGCCAAAATCTGTAGTGTCGGCGATGGACAAGGCCCTGATGTTGACGCCGTTTTCCCCGAGCACCCTGGTCACCTGGGCCAAACGGCCCGATTTGTTTTCCAGAAAGACAGACATTTGCTTGACCTTCATAATATACGCCCCCTCTTTTAGAATATAAAAAAGAAGTATAGTTATTATTCCACAGCAAAACTAGGTTCCCTGCCGGTTGCCTACATATGTAGCTTAAAATATTTAAAGGGAATAACTTCCTAAAAACACCGGTCCCCGTTAATATTATGACAATATATGCCACCACCGTGAATTCACCCACAAGGAGAAACCCTTGATATATAAGTTATTAACAGACTTATCCACATTATCCACAGGGATGATAATCTATACAATCCCCACATTTAGGACTAAAGTCTCATATTTACCAGGATATTAGCCCTATTGCCCATGAAGCGCCGGCAGGGGCATGTAATCTACTGTTGCTCCCATTATATCTTAATATCTTTGTTTTAAACTATAACCTTTTTCAACAACCCGCGGCACGTAATTCTTTTCGTAAAACTTCCGCCTTCACCCCGCACGGGCCTGGAGATTTTAAGCCCCGGGGCTTATCAACACTCCCTTGAAGTTACCCTCATACCTTTCCTCACCCAACTTTAGATCGGGGACGGCATTTAGCGTAAGAGGGGCGAAAGCGCCCCGCAGGTACTTATAATAAGCTGTACAGGCGATCATTGCAGCGTTATCCGTGCAAAGGATCAGAGGGGGAATTACGACCCGGATGGATTCCCTCCCGGCTTGTTCCTTCATACTGGCCCGCAACCCGGTATTGGCAGCCACACCCCCGGCTAACAGGATGGTGGAAACCCCGGTCTCCCTGGCTGCGTCCAAAGTTTTATCCACCAGGACATCTGTAACGGCCTTCTGAAAACTTGCCGCCAGGTCGGCGTTGTTTACAACTTCCCCCCGCTGCCCGGAGCGGTGCAGGTAATTAATCACGGCGGTTTTGAGGCCGCTAAAACTAAAGTCCAGGCTGTCCTTCTCCAGAAAAGCCCTGGGCAAGCTAACGGCCCCGGGATCGCCCCCGCAGGCCAGGCGGTCAATCAAAGGACCGCCCGGGTAGCCCAGGCCCATCGTGCGGGCCACCTTATCAAAAGCCTCCCCTGCCGCGTCATCCCTGGTCCTGCCCACCACCCGGTAGAGCCCGTGTTTTTCCACAAGCGTCAGGTCAGTATGTCCCCCGGATACCACCAGGCATAGGAGGGGGAATTCCAGGTCCTGCTCCGTCAAAAAGTTGGCGTAAATATGGCCCTCCAGGTGATTTACCCCTACTAGAGGAATATCCAGGCCATAAGCAAAGGCTTTAGCGGCGGAAACCCCTACCAGAAGCGCCCCCACCAAGCCGGGCCCATACGTGACGGCAATTGCGTCCAGGTCCCCAAAGCCCACCCCGGCTACCAAAAGCGCATCTTCCACCACCTGGTTTAACAACTCCAGGTGCTTCCGGGAAGCCACCTCGGGCACCACACCGCCGAACTTGCGGTGGACATCTACCTGGGATGAAATTATGTTCGACAATATTTCCGATCCATCAACCACTACCGCCGCAGCAGTTTCATCGCACGACGTCTCCAAGGCCAGGATCACTACACTCATAACAGGTACCCACCAACTTTAACAATTATCACATTACTTTTGACATCCCTATTATATCATGTACGGGGGATACCTGGAAAGGCCAAGTACCCTTCCAGGTATTCCTAAAAGGGGCCTGTCCCTGTCGTTAATCAGGTTCTCTTCCACCTGGCATGGCGCCCCGGCACGATACAATCTACCTAAAATTGTGCATTGTGTGAGGGTCGGACCCTCTCCCAAAGGCTGGCAGGCCGTCAGGCCAGAGCTCCCGACGACGACGCCGCAGGTCCGCCGCGAAGTTTTTTGATCTCGGAGACTATGAAAAAGAATACGACGATCGAGGTAATTATATCGGAGGCCGGCATCGCGAGCCAGAGGCCGTCAAGTTGCCAGAAGCGGGGAAAGATAAATATAAAGGGTAACAGAAGAAAGGTCTGGCGGAGCAATGTCAGGAATATCGAAACCTTCGGCTTTCCGACCGCCTGGAAGTAGCTGGTGCCGACTATCTGAAACCCGAGGAATATGATGCCCATCATGAATATTTTCATGCCGTTGACACCGACGGTAATCAGTTCGGGTGTCCTCGAGTCGAATATCCTGATGATGGTCTCGGGCGCGGTGTAAGCGGCTACGAAGGCCGCGGCCGATATGGCCGTCGCCCATCCGCAGGAGAGCATCATGGCCTTTTTGACCCTGCCGTGTTCCCCGGCGCCGAAGTTGTAGCCTATTATCGGCTGCGCGCCCTGGCTGATGCCCATTATCGGCATCATAAGGGACATGGTGATTCCGGTTATGATGCCAAGCGCCGAAACGCCGATGTCTCCGCCGTAGTGGAGCATGCTCCTGTTCATGAATATCGCCACCACGCATCCGGCAAGCTGAGTGATGAACGGGGAAAGGCCGATTAGAACAACGGGCTTCATCACTTCGAATTCGAGCCGGATATTATTTAGGTGCAATTTTATGTGGCCCTTTCCCCGCGTGAAATGCCAGATCACCCACGTGCCGGATACGAAGTTAGAAACCAGCGTCGCGAGCGCAGATCCAGCGATGCCGAGCTCGAAGACGAATATGAACAGGGGGTTCAGCACTATGTTAATAGCCGAACCGATGAGCATCGTGCCCATGGCGACGCCCGGGTGGCCCTCGGAGCGTATCGCGTAGTTCATCCCCATTGAGACGAAGTAGAAGACTGTGCCCATGAATATTATGCGCATGAATATGCGCGCGTAGGGAAGCGTGTTGGGGCTGGCGCCAAACGCTACGAGGATGTCGTCAAGGAAAAAAAGCCCGGCCGCCGTTGATATGACGCTAAGTACCAGCAGCGCCGCGAAAGCGTTGCCTAGTATTCTTTCGGCCTCGTCCCTTCGCCCCGCGCCGAGCCTAATCGAAATGAGCGCTCCCGCGCCTATCCCGGCGAGCATACCGAGCGCCATCAGTATTAGGAATATCGGATACGTTATGCCCACGGCCGCGATGCCGAGACTTCCGACGGCGTGCCCTATGAACACACGGTCGATTATATTGTAAAACGCGAACACGAGCATGCCGACAATCGTAGGCAGCGAGTATTTCCACAGGAGTTTTCCTACGCCCTCCGTTTTGAGTTCGGAAGCCGCAGGGGCCCCGGCTTTTTCATCCATCAAGATATCCGCCTATCCGTAAGTTTTTTTATCTTGCCGGTACGGGCGTTGCGGGGCAGGGCGCCTAGCCCGGCTATTTGGATGTCGAATTTTCGTATGTAGCCCAGATCAAGGCCGACCCTGAATTCCTTCACGCGTGAAAGCACGGCTTCATAAAGTTTCGGCTTCATAAGTTCCGCCTTCGCTATGTCGGGCGCTTCGACGCTAAAGACTATCTCGACCTGGTTGCCGACGTCGGTCAGCTCGATATTATAATTCAGGCTAAATTCGGAGCCGGTATCGGAAAGCGCCCGCTCAAACTCATCCATTGAGATAAATCCGCCGCCAAGCTTGAAGTCCGCGCCTGAGCGGCCCAGCAGCTTGAAGCGCGGGTTCGGGTCGCCGCAGCCGCACTTGCCGGAGAGCATCATGCCGTCGTCGCCGATGAGATAGCGGATGATCGGAAGCGATTTCCTGCCGAGATTCGTCACGACTATCGCGCCGCGCTCGCCGGTAGCGGCGGGCGCCATGGTGTCCGGATCCACGATCTCGATCAGCTGAAAGTCTGTCGGAACGTGGTATATTCCGTTTTCGCAATATTTACAAGGATATCCCATGAGGCCTGCGTCGGCGCTGGTGTATGCCGCCGGCCGGATCTCCGATACTCCCAGTGACTCGCGCACGTGTTTTTCCGCCTCGGCGCTGAGCTGCTCGCCGGCGTAGTTTAACATTCTAAGCGAGGGTACCCTCTTGCCCGTCTTCCTGGCGAGATCGGCCATGAAAACGAAGAGCGTCGGAAGCGAGATGATGACCGTGGCGTCGAATTCGACGCACAGGTTGAATATCTCCTCGGGCGGTATGTTCGAGGAGATCGGCAGGTGCACCGCGCCGATGCGCTTCACAGTTTCATGAAGACCAAGAAAGGATGGCCACATGTGGCCGGCAATGAAAAGGTTGGCCACTCTGTCGTCGGGCTTTATGCCGAATATTTTAAGCACCTTTGCCTGCGTGTCGCAGAAAAGGTCCCACTCCTGGTGCGTATATACCGTATAGCGGGCCGTGCCCGAGGAGCCGCCGGTCGATATGACGATCATGTTCTCCAGCGGCACCGTCAGCATGTCGCGCGAGCGCGGAAAAGTGTTCGCATATATCTCCTTGCCCGTGAGC
>JALHFC010000090.1:0-6730 GCA_022839445.1 Pelotomaculum sp. | reverse complement strand
AGGCGCATATCCTCTTTAATGAAATTAAACATTTGCGTCCTCCTCGATGACATAGCGGTGCTTGAGCTTCGCGCCCGAAAAATCCATCTTTTTGAGTTCGACTTTTATCAGCGACTCGCCGACGGAGCCGCACAGCGCGTCGTATTTCGCGCTGAACTCGAGGCTTTGCGATTTAAGAAAACCTATGAGCGCCGACTCGTATCTGGACGCAAGACCCGCCGGCGGGTCAACGCTTAGAAAGAGCGTGAAGTTGAAAAAGGTTATACCGTCGCGTTTTTTAGTTCTGACCTCAAAGAAGCCGCCGTATAGATATTCCTGCCCAAGACCGAGCAGGAAGTCGTTCACGTTCGACACAAGCAGGTTCGTGCCGTAGAATATCACCGCGTCCCCGGCGCGCCCGTAAACGAAGACCATCTCTTCTGGAAGACCTTCAAGTATTTCGGGCGGCAGTTTTTCGGCCGCCAAGCCACTTTTCGAGAGCAGGCCGCCGGCGTCGCGCGTGTCATAGCGCACCAGGGGGATCAGCTGGTCTTTCGTCACGACGAGGTTCCCGTCGATCACCTCTACAAAGACACTCGGGCTTTTTGCCAGTATCATCGGAGCGCTTTCTAAGCCTGTAATCTTCTTGCATGTTTCGGGGCTGCGGTGCAGGTATTTGCGAAACCTCACCGTTTCACGGGTTTCGGCCGCAATGTCGCCGGTGTCGGCGGAGCCGTAGCCGGTCCAGATGCAGAAAGGCTCGTCACGATGGTGCCCGAAGTCGGAAGCGACCTTTTCGCGAAAACTTTCGGTAAAATATTCGCCGATGACGCCGAAGAATATCCCGCCGGGCTTGATCTCCGCGCCGCTGCGCCTGAGAAGCGCAGAGATGAGGTTAACGTTGGAGGGGTTGGTAAGCCATACGACCTGATCGTAATTCTTTCCGAAACGGCGGTATATCTCGACCGATTCGGCGAGGTTGAGCGACGGCGTCGCGGCCGTCATGTCGTATTTTCCGGCCGTGGCGAGCGTGCGCACGATGGACGCGATTTGCATGCCGCCTATCCAGGTGCCAAACGCCAGGCACACCAGGATCAGAGTCCTTTTCTTGTCGATGGCGTGATATCTGACGAGCATGTTTTCAGTGGCCTCGAGCGCGTATTTTTCGTCGGCCGGGCGCTTCGGCCAGAAGATGGTGCCGGACTTGCTGAAACCCGAACTGGCGCCTATAAGGTGGCAATCGGCTAGAGTTCCGTCCCAGCAAAGATCCTCAAGCGGATAGGCTAGAAGATAGTCTTTCTTGTTTACCAGCGGGATCGATTCCCATGGCGCGTCGACAGCCACGCGCCGGCTGGAAAGAAAATTCCTGTAGGCCGGCACCCTCCGGTACACGTCTTTAATGAAATTCTTGAGATCCATTGGTCGGAGCCTCCGTTCATTTTAAACGAAATTAATCAATATTTCAGCGCGAGAGCAGCTGCGCGGCCGAAATTCCGCATCCTGCGTATTTTTTGACGCCGGCGCGCCCTTTTAGCATTATGTAAGGCGTCTTCAGGCCGCAGGGACAGTTCTCTCCAATCGCGCCGTAGTCGGTGCTGAGCACCGATATGGCCGGCACGCTCTGTATGTAGGGGGTTATCAGCTTCAGAAGGCCCTTTTCACCGCAGGGAAGCGGTTCGGCCTGAACGGGGTCCACCGAGTAGACCCTCGAATATATCGGCACGTGGAAATTGCCGCAGCCGCAGGTCATGTACGGGATACCGTGCTCTATCATACCATAGACGTCCCTGATCCGATCGTGCGGTATACCGAGGACCCGCTTCACCAGCTCGGCGTACTCGTAGAACTGGATGGGATCGCCGCCGGGAAGTTTCCAGCCGCCGCCCGAAAACAACACGCTGTCCGGTGGAAATTCGAACCGCTTTCCCATTTCGTCGAGCTTTTTGAGCGCGGTGTATCCGAACGACGGAAAGCCGGTGATTCGTAGTGCAATGCCGGTCCCGGCGTAGCGGGCCAGTGCGTCGATACACTCGTCGATCTTGAACTTAGCCTCGCCCTTTTCATCACGCGATATGGCGTAAAAAACCTCGCGCGCCCTGGCGAAGGATGTGTAGGCCGTGTGAGTGTGGGCGGCGCCCTTGGCGCCACCCGTGTCGGGATCGTAGGAAAAGCAGAGATAGTTCACTTCGGTGTCGTACGCGGCCAGCCCGTAGCTCTCGACCGTGGAATTGCGGGTGAAGCGCTGGCGGGCTATGGAAACAACGTCAAGGTTGGTCTGGCTTTTCGAGCCGGTGGTCCCCGATGACGTGAACGTAACCGTTATCTGCGACTCGGGCACGGAAAGCAGCTTCATTTCCTTGAACACGTTGGCCATTATGTGAGGCACCTTGTGGAGGTCGCCCTCGCCCCCCACGTCGCGGTCGAAAGAAAATCCGCTGCGGGAGCAGATGCCGTCGTATATTTTCGAGTTTTTCCTGTGGAAGGCCACCGCCTCGCGCATGGCCTCAAGAAAATCTCCGCGGGTTTCGTCGTTGAGATCGAACGCGGCGGGGTTTTTGAAGAGTTTTTCGATGTGTTCCATTGATGCACCTTCCTTGAGGTCCTAAAGGTTTTTAGAACCGTCGTATTCATTAATTATGTATTTCAGCAGCGTTTTCGCGAAATCGGAGTATGTATTTCAGCAGCGTTTTCGCGAAATCGGAGACCGCGCATATTCTCTCGGGCTCCACGGGCACGTTGTTCAGGAAATGGTAAACCGCACAGTCGCCCGAAAAATATTCCGGTATTATTCCCGCGAACGAGAACTTCAGTTTTTCGAGGGCTTCGCATGCTGCAGGAGCGCCGGGGTCGGCGAGAGGTATATAGGCATAAATGCAGTCGGTGCGCTTTTCGCATAGCTCCCTTTGGTAATTTTTCATGGCGGCCCCGAAATCGTGCCCGACCGAATTTATCACGATGATCGCAGCGTTGAGATACGCGTTGAAGCTGACGTCGAGCACCGACTGGGCGCAAACCGGAGCGCCGGCGGGCGCGATAAATTCCCTTACGAGGCCGTTATGCTCATATATTCTCTGCATCATTTCGGTGTGGCGCGGCGGGGCGTAAATCGAACGGGCCGGGCCTTCGCCTGTTTTCAAATAAAAAAGCATCGCGGCCTGCCGCTGCGACTTTTCACCCCCCTTCTGTATCTTCCTGAAGTTGACGATTTCGGGTATGAACGCCAGGATAAGCCCCGTCTCTTTCGCTCCCAGCGAGACATTCCCCTTCTGTGTGAGCCCCGTCTCTTTCGCTCCCAGCGAGACATTCCCCTTCTGTGTGTACGGATGTATCGTGACCGCTTCGCTGTACAGGCCGTAAAGGCCGTTCTCTGCAGCGTAGCGCACCGAGAACTCCTTCATCTTTTCGAAGATGCGCATCCCGCGGTATTGCGGCATGACGGCCGCCTGCGCGGACTCGGCGATCCTGGCGCCCGGATATGGAAACTTCAATCCGAGGTGGGCCACAATGTCGCCGTCGTCGTTCACGGCCACGACGGATTTAAGCAGCTTCGAGTTTATCATCTCGGCTATTTTTTCGTATTTTTTCGGGATAATAAAAAGCCGTGCCGTAAGTGTAGCCGTAAACGTGGTATATGCACCTGGACAGCTTCAGCGCCTCGCCGGTCTCCATGAACCTAATGACGGGCAACCTCATCGGCGTGCCCGCGGCGGACCGTGCAGCCCCGGCGGCTCCTCCGTCCGAAACAGCGGCGGGTGCAGTTTCCAGGGCTACTTTATCTTCGACGGGTTCGTGCTCCAAAGGCAAGTTTTTGATTATCTTTACGCGCTTGCCGTGCTCGCCTAGGTTGATTTCATAAGCATTACGCCCAGGCTATTTTTTTCGTTTTTTTCAAGCGCCTCCATGTCGGCCGGCAGCCCGCGGTCTTCGATCGATATGACTAACTGGTGAGACCTACGCGATACGGAAACGTCAAAATAGCCGTTTTCGTCGGGGCCATAAGCGTGCTTGATCACGTTGACACAAGCCTCCTCGACGGCCACTTCAAGCAACCTGGCCGTCTTTTCAGGAAGGCCTTCGCACACCGCGAAAAATCTCACGAATTCGAGCACGGGCCTCAGGTACTTAAGGTCCGCCTTCACGTTAAGCTTGGATATCGGTTGTTCAAACGCTCTTATTTCCATATCAGTTCACTCTTTCATCTACGACACGTTTTAATTTGCCGGTGCGGCTGTTGCGCGGCAGCTCGCCGGGATTGAGGACCCTGACCACGGGATCGGCTATACTCTCAGTTTTGAGGAATGCCTCGAATTCCCTCTTCTCGTCGAAAAGGCTGCGGCGCATTTTCTTCTCGAGCTCGGCCGCCGCCTCCTTCGAGACTTCCGACTCGCTTTCCACCTCCAGCACGAACAGGTCATGCATTCCGGCGAGCCTGGCCGTCATCCTGAAATTGAATGAAAGCCCGGGCACGTTGGAAATCGCGCGCGCCACCACGTCTTGCGATACGTTGCCCCCGCCTATGACCAGCACCTCGTCGGCCCTTCCGAGAAGGTCCATCCTGCGCAGCGTCCTGCCGCAGGCGCAGGGACCGCTAACGATCCTGCCCATGTCGCCTATCTCATAACGGATGACCGGCATCAGGAGCCTGTCTATGTTGGTCAGTATTATCTTTCCATCGCGGCCTTCCTCGACAGGCTCGTTCGTTTCCGGGTCGACGATCTCCACGATGTGTATGTTCTCGTTTATATGGTGGACACCGCCGCTGCAGTGCGCGCACTGGATGCCGGCGATCCCGGTGTCGTTGGTGGCGTAACCGGCCGAGGCGATGATCCTGGCGCCGAGGACGCGCGCCACGTATTTCTGGGCGTCCGGGAAGAAATGTTCGCCGCCATAGAATATTTTCTCGACCCCGAGGTCCAGCCTGTTCTGCTCGACGTATTGCGCCAGAGAAATGATCACCGACGGAATGGATACGGCCACGTTCGCCGAGAAAGCCTTCATGTAGGAAACTATGGCCGCCATGTCGCAGGCGTTTCCGGCGATGGGCAGGATATGGCATCCGGCCTCCTCCAACGCCATATTGACGCTCACGAACGAGGCCCACATGTTCCCGGCGAAAAAGAGGTTGGCCACTATGTCGTTTTCGCATAGGCCCGATATCATGAAGCCTTTCGCCATTTCGCGGGCGTTTCTGCGCGTCTCATCGACGGTCCTGTAGACGAATTTGGGGTTGCCCGCCGTGCCTCCGCTTCCGAACGAATAGCTCCTGCCCAGCGGCGCCGTGAGTATCCCCGTGCCCGAAGGCGGGAGATGGTCGCGAAAACCTTTTTGGGAAAGGACGGGTATCTTCGAAAGCTCCTTCAGGGAGCGCAGCGGCTCCGCGGGAAGGCGGTCACGGTAAAAGCTCGACTTCTCGCGGCAGTATGACAGCAAGAAATTGAGCCTGTCAAGCGTGACAGCGTCGCGCCGCGCGGGGTCCATGTAATCGAACTCGTCCTCCAGCGGGGATTTTTTACCTATCGAGACCCAGCGGACAAACTCCGCGGCGCCGCGGGTGCCGTCGTGCGGCGTGCCGTTCTTGCGGCGCGACATGTTGCCGGGCTCAGTGATGCGGTCGGCGCCTATCGCGCATAACTTTTCGGAAATTGAGAAAGTGTCGGCCGTCGAGGCCAGTACGGCTATGCTCTGGATGTATTTGCCGTAGCCTTTGAGCGTGGCTATCGCCTCGTCGAAGCGGGCGACCGGCTTGACGTAAGCGGTCCTGTGGTGGCAACTCACCCTGAAATCGGAGTTTTTCTCGTATATGACGGTCCACTCCTGCGAGCCGTCCGCGGGAATCATAAGGGACGCCCGGCCGTCGGCCTCGTACGCCTTGGCGAGCTCGCGGCTCTTGGTGATCTCGACCTGCTCGTCCATGGGTATCCTGCCGTGCGGGTATGTTTTCGCCCAGCTTTCCAGCTGGCGGGCGAGTTCGCGGGCGAAATCGAACGCCTCCTTCTCGCCTCTGACGAAAACGGTGTGCGGCGACGAGCAGGCTGATTGCTCCCACATCGTGAAATCGCGCGCCATGAGGCTAGCCGTCTCCGATACCCCGTCGCGCGCGAGAATCTCCCCGTCTATGATGGCGCACGAATATTTCGGTCCGTATTCGAGTATCTTGGTGTGGAGTCCGAGCCCTTTGCGATAGGCCTCGATGGCTTCCTTTCCACCATAAACCGTCACGACGTCGCATTGTTCCTTTATGACGCTCTCGACACCCTCTTCGCCCGAACTAAAAGGCGCCAGGCAGAATGTTTTCGATATGATTCCCTCGGGGTCGGCTTCCAGAACGGCTTTCGCGAATATTATCGGGAAAACCGTATCTATGGACGACATCTTGAGGATGTTGACGTTCTTGGTCATTATGCCCTGAACCAGGGTGTCCACCGCGCCGATGAACACGTTTCCCGCCGAAACGTGCGCCACCAGACCACGCGGTTCGGCCTTTATATAGCCTTCGAAGACCTTGTGGTACGAAAAGCCGTCCAGGTAGCGCGAACCTTCGAGGTCCGAATCCAGCCGCGCCAGCAGCGACGGCACCGTCATGGTCGCGCAGAGCGTGTTCAGTCCTTCCTCGACCATCTGCCTCGAATAGCCTATTATTCCGGGCATCCTTTCCAGCGTTTCGACGCGCAGGGGGTGGGAGGGGTTCGCGAGCACACGCGACGTCCTTTCGAGTGTCTCGAGAATCTTTATTAGCGGCGTGTCCTTAAAT
>JALHFC010000322.1:391-1306 GCA_022839445.1 Pelotomaculum sp. | reverse complement strand
CGGTGGAAGGCACGCGGTAAACATCCGCTATAAAGTTCAGGTACTCCATACCGGTAAGCTTTTCATAGACCTCCGGTTGATCGGGAACATAGCCGGTCAACCTTTTTACCGCTAAGAGGTCCGTCCGGGTGTCGATATTGTTAATCTTTATGCTTCCGCTATCCTGGAATAAAAGGCCCACCAGCATCTTGATGGCGGTAGTCTTCCCGGCACCGTTAGGACCTAAAAAACCAAAGATCTCCCCGGGTTTAACGGTCAGGGTCAGGTCGTCTACTGCCTTAACCTTCCCTTTATTGTAGCTCTTTGAAACCTTACTGAACTCAATCACAGGTCCACCCCAATTTATTGTCCTGATTGCCGACCTTGTAAAGTACCTTTTGGTCAATTATACAATGCAACGGGTTTCTTAAATCTTAACACTTTCTTAAAAAAAGAAAAGAGGGGATTGTTGTTTAAATTATTTTATGTATTTTCATTGAATTTACAGGTAAAATTCAGTTTATTTTAAGTAAATTAGTGTAATATAAAATTACCGGTGCACCGAATACAACTAAAAATGAAAAGAGGGTGGTTTTATGAAATCAAAAAAATGGCGTTTCGGGGCTGTTCTTATGGCTGTGGCTATACTCACCGGGGCTATTGCCGGTGTATCCTACGCCAGTGACGACAGGGCAAATCCCCCTAATGTGGAAGCAATGTGCCAAAATTTTGTGTCAAAACTAGCCACAAACCTTGGTATGGATGAAAGCGCCGTAACGACAGCCTTGGATGCAACTAAACGGCAAATGATTGATGAGGCTGTTCAAAAAGGCTCAATCACTCAAGAACAGGCCGACAAGATTTCCGCAAGACCTGGTTGTTTTTGCGGCGGTTTTGGTTTCTTTAGCGGCAATAGAGGTCCTGGAGGTCCTGGAG
>JALHFC010000322.1:0-381 GCA_022839445.1 Pelotomaculum sp. | reverse complement strand
CGCAGGAGCAAGCCAACAAAATGCTGGAAAACTTAACACAATGTCCAAAAGGCCCGGATCTCAAAGAACGCGCTCGCGGGGGAAACAGGTTATAGTGTCAACGACCAGGGGGTAAATGGAACTTCTTCACTACCTCCCTTCCAGGCGACCTGACGGACCCCTGTCCTGCAAGGAGCGGCGGCGGCAAGTTTAAATGGCCTGTTAAAAAAAAGCACTGCGAACGCGCAAGGCGGTAAATAAAAAAAAGGGATTCTCACCTATAACAGTGAGAATCCCTTGGCTTTCATCAATATCTGGCGGAGAGAGTGGGATTCGAACCCACGAGACCGCTCATCACAGTCTACTCGATTTCGAGTCGAGCGCCTTCGACCAACTCGGCCA
>JALHFC010000089.1:5104-5591 GCA_022839445.1 Pelotomaculum sp. | reverse complement strand
GCATAATACTTCACCAAAGGCAGGTAGGCCAGGACAAGTTCTTGTTTTAGTTTTTCATCCCTGGATTGACGGTACTCCCGCCAAACTTCTATGGCAACAGTCATGGCGCCCTTTACACCCCGGCAAGTCAATTTAGCTAAGACGCCTTCGCTCTGACAGTTTCATGAACACATAGCGGGCTATTATGTCCTGCTTCCCCCGGTTAATTTCAACAAACTGAATAGCCGTATGGTGACACTTGAGCCTTTCGTCGGGCCATGTCCTTACCACCTTGCCCACCACCTCCAAATCCCTGTCTCCGGTTTTAAGCGCAAGCGTAAATTTTAATATTAGCCTGGTCCCAGCCGGATATTCCTTGTCAAGCAGCAACCTCATGCCGCCACCGCTAAGATCGACGCTGTTGCTTTCAAAAAACTCGGGCTGTTTACCGGCTTCCGGAACCTCAGCGTAAGCCACATCAAGGATCAAGGGAATCCTAACAAATTCC
>JALHFC010000089.1:0-5063 GCA_022839445.1 Pelotomaculum sp. | reverse complement strand
CTTTAACAAATCCCCGTTGCTCAAGACCAGCGGTCTGGAAGCTTTGGTAGGAATAGAAATGCAAAAATCATAATCCGTAATATCCTGGATACTGGAGACATACCACTCTACATTATCGTCAAGAGCCACCTTGATATTCTGGTTAACTTGAATGGTTGGTTTCTCCATAAATTACAACACTCCTAGCTGAATAAGCCCATAAGTTTGTTCCAGAATCCTACAGTAGCAGTTTTCTCACTATTTGTCAGGACCCGCGCAATTCCACCTATGCCTTTAGCGGCAGGTGAGTTGGGATTAGTTAAAAAATAAGGTTTCTGGCGTTTTATTGCCTGGGAAACATACTTATCTTCCGGGATCCACCCTAGAAAATTTATATTAATACTTAGAAAGCGCCCTACAACATTTGAAATTTTTCTCAGTGTCTGCATTGCTTCCCGCCTGTCTGCCGAGCGGTTAACCACAATACCGACCTCCGTGTGTAGCTTGTAGTTGGAGATGATTTTAATCAGGGCATAAGCGTCGGTTAGCGACGTGGGCTCGGGTGTAACTACAACAATTATTTCACCCGCGGCCGCCGCGAAGCCGAGCACGTTTTTACTGATGCCCGCGCTAGTATCGATAAGGATGATATCATTGGAACTGCTGTACTGTTTAAACATTTTTAAAAGTTGCTGGCGCCTAACATGGTCCAGGTTAGCCATCTCTAAAAACCCTGTACCCCCTGAGATGATCCTAACCCCTAAGGGTCCTTGCGCAGCGATATCTTCCAAAGGCATCCCGTCGTATACCGCCTCATATAGACTGTAAGGAGGAATAATCCCCAGCATGACCTCAGCGTTTGCCAAACCAAGGTCCGCATCAAAAACCGTTACCTTGTTTCCCTCATTTGCCAGGTAAAGGGCTAGATTGACTGCAATGGATGTCTTTCCTACCCCGCCTTTACCGCTGGTTATAGCAATGGTCCTAGGCTCGGATGAGAATATTTCCTCTTTATATACGGTTTCCCCGCATTTCTGTCTTATTCCAACAGGTTGCCATAACCTCATCAGGGTCAACCCCCCTGAACAATATTTTTGCAATCTTTTTAGGGGTAGCGTCGTAAATATCATCGGGTATACTTTGACCGTCGGCTAAGTATGCCACGGGCGCCCCCATGTTGCAAACCAAATTTATTATTGAGCCGCAAGTCTCCGTCTCATCTAGTTTCGTAAAAATAAACTTGGAATAACCAATCCTACGAAATTCACCGGCTGTTTTAATAAGGTCCCTGTTTTTGGACGCCGCGCTTAAAACCAAAAAAACATCTTGCGGCTCTTCCACAGCGTCTAAAAACCCTTTTAATTCAAGCACTTGCCCGGAATTTCGCGCTGAACGGCCGACAGTGTCTATAAACACTGCATCCTTATCGGAATGATATTTTAGCGCCTTGGCAAGCTCGGCCGGGGTCATTACCACTTCAACAGGAATCCCTAGAAAATCGCCGTAAGACTGCAGCTGTTCCAAAGCCCCGATCCGGTAGCTGTAAATTGCAATCAGGGCAATATTTTTTTGCTCATACAAGCTAAACCGTGTTGCCAGCTTAGCTAGTGTTGTTGTTTTCCCCGCTCCCGGCGGCCCCATAAAGGTCATGACCTTTGCGCCGTATGTTAGATGACAGGAAGTTTCTATGAAATAAGCTATTTTATTTAATAAATTATAATAAATATCACGGCATTCCCCACCCTGATCATTCTGCTCATCACAAAGGCCGGATAACAAATAGTCGGTGATGTTTTCTTGAATACCCAGGTCCAGCAGGACCCTGCGCCATCTAAGGACCAGGCTGCCGCCTGCGCCTTCCTCTACATGTTTGTTGACCATCATTTCAAAGAGGTTTCCCCCTTCTTCTTTTCCCCGCCGGCCTTTCACATTCCTCGCGGCAATATGGTTGGTGACTATATCCTCTTCAAATGGTAGAGAAGCGCAACCTGTAGAATACTCCCCGGCGCCGCCGGCTAGATACAGGCTTCTGTTCCGTGCCCGCCCGGTCCGCGTTATGCCCGGATACGCCCCGGTCAGATCTTTTGGCGCAATATTTTGTCCCTGAGTCGCCCCGGCGGCTGCAACTACCATCTGGGCCGGCGGGCAGTTAACGTTGAGTTCGACTTCAGGCGTCTCATCCAAAACGGCGGTTACTTCCAGAAGGCGTGGCGCAAAAAAACCTAACAGACCTTTGGCCGAGACCTTATAAGTGCTCACTATTATCGCTTCGGCGCCCAGGTCCTGTTTTATTAGCCGGATAGCTTCCCGCATTTCCTTTACAACATAGCGTTTAATTTTCAATCCAGCATCACCGTCCCCACGGCCTCTATTTCAATATCGGCCGAAATCTCGTTTAAAGAAAGTACTGCCAGGTTTGGCAGGGTCCTTTCCGTTAGCCTTCTAAAAGGCAGCCTAATTCTGGAAGAACAAAGGACTACAGGGGGCAGCCCTTGGAGTGTCATTTTGTCCGCAGCTTCCTTTAACTTGTTCAGCGTTTGCCTGGCCATCTGGGGCTCAAGCACAGGATATGCGCCGAGATTGGTCTGCTCGATGGAATCGGCAATAGTTTGCTCCAGCTTAGGATGCAGTGTAATAACCGAGATTTTTGATCCAGCTTCAGCGTATTGAAGGCATATATTCCTGGCATGCGCCTGCCGCGTGTATTCCGTCAGGTAGTCGGCATCTTTATTAACCCTAGCCCCGTCGGCTAGGGCTTCTAAAATGCCGGCAAGATCTCTAATGGACACCCTTTCCTTTAACAGGTTCTGTAATATTTTTTGGACTTCACCCATGGACAGTAGATCGGGAACCAGCTCATCTACCACCACCGGGTTCTTTTCTTTAACGACATCCAGCAGTTCTTTTATTTCCTGCCTTCCTAAAAGCTCGTGGGCGTATTTTTTGATGATCTCAGTAAGGTGTGTAACTAGCACCGTAGAGCAATCAACCACAGTAAAGCCGGACATCTCCGCCTGCTCGCGATCTGTTGCGGCCACCCACCAGGCCGGTAATCCAAACGTGGGCTCCGTGGTCGCAATCCCCTTAACCTCCAACTCCTGGCCAAGTGGATCCATAGCCAGAAAATATCCCGGCATCAACTCCCCAGATGCTATTTCAGCGCCACGCAATTTAAACAAGTAAGCGTTCGGGTTAAGATGGAGGTTGTCCCGGATCCTGATCGGCCGGACATAGATACCCATTTCACCGGCGCACTGCCGCCTTACGGACGCCAGACGGTGCAAGAGATCACCCCCCTGCCCCTCATCAGTTAACGGAATCAAATTGTACCCGATCTCGATCTCCAAGGTATCCACTTGGAAGTAGTTAAAAACGTTTTCAGGTTCTTTCTTTTGTTCCTGAGCCTGCCGGACAGCAGTCTTTTCCTGTTCTACGACCAATTTGTCTTTCTCTTCCTTAATCATAACATAAGAGAAATAACCTAAAACACCGGCCAGGGAAAGAAAAAGGATATTGGGCATGGCCGGGATCAGACCAATAATAAACAGGATACCTGTTGCCAGCATCAGCACTTTCGGAAAGTTTAAAAACTGGCTGGAAAGGTCCTTGCCCAGGCTAGCGTCTGATGTAGCCCTGGTCACCAGAATACCGGTGGCGGTCGAAATGAGCAGCGCCGGCACCTGAGCCACCAGGCCGTCTCCAATAGTTAGGATCGTATAAGTATGCACCGCTTCCAGCAGTTGCATATTCTTTTGGGCCACCCCGATAATAAAGCCGCCTAGAATATTAATAATGATAATAACAATACCGGCTATGGCGTCACCCCGGACAAACTTGCTGGCGCCGTCCATGGCGCCAAAAAAATCCGCCTCCCGCTGCAAACGTTTCCGCCGCCCGCGAGCTTCTTCCTCGTTAATTAAGCCGGCGTTAAACTCCGCATCAATACTCATCTGCTTGCCGGGCATGGCGTCGAGGGTAAACCTGGCCGCCACCTCGGCGACCCTGCCGGCGCCGTTGGTAATCACCACAAACTGAATAACAGTAATGATGGTAAAAACCACCATGCCGACAACATAGTCCCCTCCCACTACAAACTCACCAAAGGCTGCAATTACTTTGCCGGCCGCGGCGTTGCTTAGAATTAGCCGCGTAGACGAAATATTCAGGGCCAACCGGAACAACGTGGTCACCAGCAAAAGTGACGGAAACACAGAAAACTGAAGTGGTTCGACGGTAAACATGGTGATTAACAGGATCACCAATCCCAGCGTTATGCTGAGTGTAAGCAAAACATCCAAAACCGCAGGGCTAAGCGGTATGATGATCAAAAGGACGATGCCGATAATCAACCCCGCGATGATTACATCGCTGCTATTTTTTATATATGCCCTGGCTGTCGCCGGCAGAAAAGTGGGGGGAGCCACTGTCTAAAAACTCCTTGCTTAGTAAAAACTATATCACAGAATCAACATAATAATAAGTAATAAATTATAAAATTACAATATCCAACGCCCGGGCGCCGTCCCCAAACGGGTTTACCCGATACGCCGGTAGTTATCTTTTGCTTTTAGCCGGTAAACCAGCGCCAGGATCTCGGCAACCGCCTGGTAAACTTCCATCGGGATTTCCCCGCCGATTTCAACGGTTTGGTACAAAAAGCGCGCCACTTCTTTATTTTCCACCACAGGTACGGCATTTTCACGTGCGACTTTTGTGATCTGGCCTGCAACCCACCCGGCGCCCTTGGCTACGACAACGGGAGCGGTCATCTCCCCCTGCCGGTATTGCAGGGCAACGGCCAGGTGAGTCGGGTTGGTTACCACAACCGTAGCCTGGGGAACCTCACTGATTATCTCACCCATGGACATCGCGCGGCGCATCTCACGTTGTTTGGACCTGATAAACTGGTCCCCTTCAGCCTGCTTGAATTCGTCCTTTACCTCTTGCTTGCTCATCTTGAGGTTCTTTTTATAATCGTAGCGCTGGTACATATAATCCAAAATCGACAGGACAAGGAAGGCCAGCGCCCCCCACAGGGCTACGTTTAGTATAAACCCGATAACAGCCTGGTAAATCCCGTGCGG
>JALHFC010000321.1 GCA_022839445.1 Pelotomaculum sp. | reverse complement strand
CGCTCAAGCAAGTACCTTGACAGGCCCGCTAAAAGAACTGCTTGTTCGTCAATTGTCCATTTTTTTATTGCTTTCCCTTATTGCCATGCTGTTTGGGTTAGTCGGTTTTTTACCGATTATTAAAAGGACACTGGCGCCTTTGTTCAATATGGTGGAAACCGCAGAGCAAATCGATGCCGGGAACCTGACCAGACGCTTCCCAACAGGGCAAGGACAGGTGGAAATCGACCGCTTGGCGGAATCTTTCAACGGAATGCTGGAGCGCCTGGAAACCTCGTTTGCGGCGGAAAAAGAAACACAGGAACAAATGCGCCGCTTTATAGCGGACGCCTCTCATGAACTGCGCACGCCTTTAACCTCCATCCACGGATTTTTGGAAGTGCTGCTCCGTGGCGCGGCCAACCAACCGGAACAATTGGATAAAGCCTTAAAGAGCATGCATGGTGAGTCGGAACGCCTCACTAAACTGGTACACGATCTCCTTCTCTTGTCCAAACTCGACCGCACACCTCACGTCGAGCTTGCGGAGGGTTTTCTGGATACCGTAATCCGGGATATGGAGCCGCAACTGCGTATTCTGGCCGGTGACAGAAAGCTTAGCTTGCAGCTCGAACCGAATATGCAATGTAGATTTGACACCGATAAGATAAAGCAGGTGATTTTGAACCTGTTTCATAATGCGGTGCAGTATACCGATCCTGAAAAGGGCCATATTCAAATTTCATTGTCCGGCAAGAACAACGGTGTGCAATTGACCGTTTGGGATAACGGACCGGGGATCAGTGATGCCTCCCTTCCCCATGTCTTTGATCGATTTTACCGTATTGATACCTCCCGGACGCGCAAACATGGCGGAGCCGGTTTGGGCTTATCGATAATATTCCTGGTTTTGAGAGTGACGGAGATTAGTGAAGGGAAGAATTTGAAAATGCATGTTTTTATTGTTTATGCCCATCCCAGTAAAGAATCGTTTACCCATACCGTTCTTGAAACTTTTGTTGCAGGTTTGAAAGAATCCGGGAACACATACGAGATTTCTGACCTCTATATCATGAACTTTAAAGCAGATATGGATTTGGAAGAATATATAAGAGAATCCGGCAAAGAAATAAACAGATCGATTCCTGGCGATGTGAGACAAGAACAGGAGAAGATAACCGGAGCTGATTTGTTGGTATTTATTTACCCTGTTTGGTGGAGTGATTGCCCGGCAAAACTGAAAGGATGGTTTGACAGGGTATATACATTAGGGTTTGCTTATGCGCATGGGGACAGAACTCATACAAGACATAAATTCAAAGAAAAAAAAGCATTAATTATATGCACAGCCGGCCACCCGGTTGAACACTTGGAAAGCATCGGTATCG
>JALHFC010000320.1:522-1460 GCA_022839445.1 Pelotomaculum sp. | reverse complement strand
GAGACGCCTAACCAGGGGTGCTCCACCCCTCCCTTGTTCACCAAATCATCAAAAACAGCCTTGACCGTAGTGCAGGGGATGGCAAACCCAATACCCTGGGCCTGGGCGTTAATGGCGGTGTTGATACCGACAACTTCGCCCCTCAAGTTCAGCAGCGGGCCGCCGCTGTTGCCGGGGTTGATGGAAGCGTCGGTCTGCAGCAGGTTCCTGTATTGCCGGTCCTGTATAGCCATCGGGCGTCCCTTGGCGCTTACCACACCTACCGTTACCGTGTGGTCTAGGCCGTATGGGTTGCCGATAGCAACCACCCAGTCACCTACCCTGACGCTGTCCGAATCGCCCAGGGGCACTGTGGGCAAGTTGCCTTCCGCCTCAATTTTAAGCACCGCCAGGTCAAGATCGTGGTCCGCTCCTACCCTCTTGGCGGGATAAGGTTTTTCCCTGCTCGATAAGGTCACCTCAATCTGGCTGGCGCCGCTGATTACGTGCTCATTAGTTAAAATATAACCGTCCGGCGATACAATGAATCCCGATCCGAGTCCGTGGCTTTCCCTGGGCTGTGACGGAAAAACGAACTGGTCACCGAAAAATTGCCTGAAAAACGGATCATTAAAGAAAGGGTCAAACTGGCTCCCCTCCCTTATTTCTGTGGTGTTGATCCTGACCACGGCAGGGCTGACACTGGAAACCATATCCGGAATGGTGTCGGGCCCGAGCCCCGGCAGCGGCGCGCTATGCGCCCCGGGGTTAGTCTCGTCCGCCCAGGTGAAGTGGGGCAGGCCGGGGAGGGCGCCGGCAAGCGCCACTGCAGCCACCACCAGCGCTCCCGCAAGAAAAGCCGCGAATATTTTTGATGACGGACGCTTAATAAATTTCAACACTCGCAAATCGCTCTCCTTTCTTAACCAAATTGTTACTGTTAATATTTTGCCGCAACA
>JALHFC010000320.1:0-508 GCA_022839445.1 Pelotomaculum sp. | reverse complement strand
CACATGATTCAAATGTTATAGTCTGTGTGGAGTCGTCCCAGGTGGCGCAAGCGTCCAGGGCTTCCGCCACAAAACGGACCGGCGCCATTATTTGACCGCCTGCCAGTTCAGGCGCCACATCCATTATAAATCCGACTCCGTTAACTAGCATCACATTGCTGCCGGCCTGCATTTGCGTTACTCTGTCATTTACTAACAATGTTATACTGTTTTCCTGCTCAACCCATATATATTCCACATCCAGGCCCTGGGCGGCATACAAAACCGGCACGAAGGTCCTGTCGTTTTTAATATATGGTGCGACATCCATATACCTGCTTTGGCCGTCTACTGCGTATATGTTCGAACCCACTGTAAATACAACGGTGTGCAACGGTTTCCGAATTGTAAAAGGTATCCTTACAGAGTTTTTCAAAAACTGGCCCGTCGTGGCTCTAATCCGGTTTGTTATATAAAGCGTATAACTCTCCCCGGCTTTGTAACCGCCCTCTGGCGGAGTAACCACTAT
>JALHFC010000319.1 GCA_022839445.1 Pelotomaculum sp. | reverse complement strand
GGAATACCGACATTGGAAGCCCTTGCCTACCCTCTGGCCGGGCAACGCAGTTTGATTTGCCCGGTTTTAAATGCGCGTAAAAACGAAGTGTACGCCGCTGTCTATGACAACGACGGTCTCGAGTTGCATTGCCTGGCCGGCCCGATGGCCGTCCGCCCGGGGAAATTGGTGGAGATCCTTCTCAGCCTGGGCGGACCGGTCTTATTTGTGGGCGACGGCGCCGCTGTTTACGGGCCGGATCTAAAAAGCGGCCTGGGAGAACTGGCCCGGTTTGCCCCACTCGCTGCCAATTTTCCGAGAGGGGCGGCGGTTGCCGAGATGGGGCTCCGTGCTTTCGGGGCGGGCCGGGGTTGCGATCCCGCTATTTTGCGCCCGGAATATGTCAGGGTTTCTGAGGCCGAGGCGGCCTGGCTAAAAAGGAATAGCGCCGGGGGATAAAAAGTGTTTATTACCTTTGAAGACATGCGCCTGGAGCACGTCATACGGTGGGATGTGGCTGATCCTGGACGAGGCGCATATCACAAATGTGGCGGTGAGTCCCGCGTGCCGGGGTAAAAGCATAGGCAAGGCGCTGATGATGCAGATCATCGGGAGGGCGGCGCTGATGGGAGTAAAAAGTATGACACTGGAGGTCCGGCCTTCCAACGCGGGCGCCAGGAAACTCTACGCGGACCTCGGCTTTGTGGAGAAAGGTGTTCGTAAGCGTTACTACATTGATAACGGCGAAGACGCCATCATTATGTGGAAGGAAGGAATCGGTGGGGAAAATGACAAGGGTAATGCCTACTAAAGATAATTCCGTGTTTGCCCTGGACATTGGGACCAGGACCGTGATTGGTGTAGTTGCGCTGGTTGAGTCGGGCATATTGCGGGTTGCCGCCCAGCACATGCTTGAACATGAGAGCCGGGCCATGTATGACGGGCAAATCCATGATATTCCGAAAGTGGCCCATACTGTGCTGGAAGTAAAAAGAAACCTGGAGAAAAAAATCGGCTTTAAGCTCACCGGGGCGGCAGTCGCCGCTGCGGGAAGGGCCTTGGTTACAATACAGTCGCGTGCCGAAACGGAGATAGAAAACGGCGCCGAAATCGACATGACAATGGTAAACAGCCTGGAAATCGCCGGGATCAAAAATGCCCAAAAAGAGCTTGAAGCGGGCGGGGACGACAAACTAGAAAGATATTACTGCGTGGGCTACAGCGTCATGAAATATTATATAGATAACTACTCGGTGACAAACCTGCTGGGACACCGGGGCAATTTGATCAGGGCCGACATACTGGCCACATTCCTGCCGGATTCGGTGATCAACAGCCTTTACGCGGTCCTGCACAGGGTGGACCTGGTACCGCTGCACCTCACCCTGGAGCCTATCGCCGCTATTGAGGCAGTGATCCCGGAAAACTTGCGGCACTTAAACCT
>JALHFC010000088.1 GCA_022839445.1 Pelotomaculum sp. | reverse complement strand
TCTTCCTTTGTGGCCCCGCCTGCGGATAGACGCAGCAAGGCTTTTACCGCGCCGGGACTGGCCTTTTTTAGCGGCAACGCCCGGGCGCCGTCGTATAGTACTATTCCGCCCCCTTTACGCCATTTGAACAGTTATGTCATCCCTTAAATGCAGCGTAATTATCGGCAGCATATAACTCCCCTTACTGTACATAATCACCCGTCATCATGGCCGATCAGCCCGCGTTGCTCCAGCCGGCACAGAAATCCACAGCTTGGGTTTTACTTACAGGAGGCTTCAGCGCGGGCGGTAGGCGGGGTAGGCGGTAATCAAGTTTCCCGCTATAGCGTACGCCGTTTTCATCCCCCTGGGTGTAAACCCTTGGGCCTCCCACAGTCCGGGCAAATGCTGCCTTCTATGGTAGATGCGTTGCGGCTGCAGATAAATACCTCTTGCTGATCATAATTTACCTCGCTGCCCGTTCCTGCCGCCACCAGCTCTAGCTGGTCATCGTCCAGTTCACCGTCCCCAAGTACTTTAGCGTTACTTCTACCAGGGTTAGCCACCCGATCCATTATGTATCGCTTAAGTTTCTCCCGGATCCGGTAATGGCTGGTTAAAGCCGCCGTCACCATAAACCTTGCTAGATCAATATGCCGCAAATATTCATCCGGCAACGGCCCGGCAGGAGTTATCTTTGCCGCCGGATTTAAGATTAACTTGTCTATGTCTAGGCTAAAACGTTCAGCCAATTCTTTTTCGTTAATCATTTGAATCCCACCCCAAAGCGTCTAGCTCGGACCTCAACTTTTTTACCGCCCGGTAGATGATTGTAGCTACATTACTTTTTGTCAGACCGGTAATTTCGGATATTGCAACATTGGTCAATCCCGTAGCAAATTTTAGACTAATTAACTCCCTCTCCCGTTCACTAAGATTTTTAATAGCGTTCAACAGTATGACCAACTCTTCCCCGCGGATCATGGCGTCCGCAAGGCTGTCACCAGCGCATGCAATCTGACCCATCATCTCCACCGGCACACACTTATTTCTTTTCTTGAGGCGTATGTGGTCGACCAAAGTATTATGAGCGATAGAAAAGATCCAGTTTTTAAAAGGCGCTTTGTCCTCCCGGTAGCCCCTAATTTTTGCCACAACGCGCTCAAAAACCCTGCTGGTAAGATCCTCGGTCTCATGTGTGTTCCCGACACGGTACAGAAAATATTTATATATGTAGGGGAAATAGTGATCATATAATTCTGCAAAAGCAACTGGATCATGAACGCACCGGGCCACAAGATCCCGATCCCGGCTTTTGGTCTTTTGCGTCGGACTCATTAAACATTGCCCCTCACTAAGTTAATACGACAGATCCAACTTTGCATTACACCGTTTCTGTGTTTCTGTTAAAAGGACGCGGTATTTTGGTAAAATTGTTTCCACCTCTCCTATTTTACCAAATTTAAGAGCACAGGGGGGCGGTTCTTTTGTGTCGTCTTAGACGACACAAAAGAACCGCCCCCCTGTGCTCCTTGTGCTCCACTATCCCCCGGCAGCCTGAATTAAATTTTCGATATTGCTGTGCCCGTTTTTTTGGGCTAAAGTTAGCGCCGTGTCACCCTGGTCGGTTTGCGGACTCACATCGGCGCCCCTTTCCAGTAATAGTTTCACTATCTCTTCATGTCCGGTTTCCACTGCGGCCATTAGGGCGCTCCACCCTTCTTCGCCCCTATCGTTTACTCTAGCCCCGTGATCCAACAGGGTCTTGACTACTTTGTAATGGCCGTTGAAAGCAGCCCAGATAAGGGGAGTCTCCCGGTCTTCGTTGCCGGCGTTGACGTCCGCGCCACCTTCTATCATTTCGTTTAGCCAGTCCACATCACCAATCCTAGCTGCGTAAATCAGGTCAGCGTTTTTAAAAGAACCAGCCCGGTGCAGGATCTGTAAAAGCCGGTGGTTTCCCTTCTGCTTGGCCAGGTCGAGGGCTGTCCACCCCTTGGAGTTTTTAACGCCAACATCGGCCCCTTTTTCAAGCAAATATAGCGTCATCTCGTTGCTGTCGGTGTAAATAGCGGTCATGAGCGGGGTCAAGCCCTGCCCGTCACAGGCGTTGACATCGGCCCCCCTGTCAATCAGAAACCTGGCAATATCCTCATTAGCAGCATTCTGCAGGGCAGCCATCAAGACAGTGACACCACTGTTCCCGCAGGCGTTTACATCCGCCCCCAACTCCAGTAGCTCTACAACCAGATCCTTGTGCCCAAAATAAGATGCATAGATCAAAGAACTCATGCCGTTTTCATCACGCGCGTCTACATCCATGCCTTTTTCCCTAACCAGGTACCTGATCTTTTCCGGCGGGTCACCCTTGCTCGCCGCCTTGATTAGTTTATTGACCACTAATTGCCCTACCCCTCTCTAGTTTTACCTTCCCTTGTGTTCCCTGATTTTTTCCAGCAACACCGGGAGGAATTCACTGGCGCTCGCCTGATGCTGTCCAAAACCCGCTATATGATACACCCTTATCTTAGCGCACAACCTGTCCCCTTGTCCCTTATTTATAGGATTTCTCGTAGATGGCGATGCATTCTTCGATACTTAAGGGGGTTCTGTCGTTTTTGAATAGGCGTCCCATGGTGTCCATTGCATTTTCAGCCAGGGTTCTAAATTCCTTAGGCCTAATACCGTATTCGGACATCTTCAAACCGGCAACGCCGCAGTCCTCCTGGAGCTTAACCAATATCGTGATGAAGTCCTCCGGCTTGCTTGCATCTTCCTTACCCATTAATTTTGCCATATGGATAAAACGGTCGTCACATGTGTGTTTATCGATGAAAAATTTGAAATACGCCTTACTAAGCATGATCAGTCCCGCACCATGTGGCAACTCTTGATGGTATGCGCTCATGGCATGCTCCAATGAATGCTGACTGGTAGTGGATCCAACCACCATCACAATACCAGAAAGATAGCTGCCAAACGCCACCTTCTCCCGGGCGTCCAAATCAGTACCGTCATGTACTACTTTGGGCAAGTTATGGCTGATGTATTTGATGGCGGTGGTGCTCATCATATCGCTCATCAGGTTGGCGCGTTTTGAAATATAGCCCTCAACACTATGGAATAGTGCGTCAAAGCCTTGATAGGCCGTGAATTTAGGCGGCACATTAAGCGTCAGCTCAGGATCTATGATCGCGATTTTCGGGAATAACTCATCAATGAAACCAAAACCAATTTTTTCGGGCGTTTCTACTTTGGTAATAACGCCCAACGCATCTGTTTCGCTACCAGTGCCTGCGGTCGTTGGGAGCGCAATTATAGGAAGGGGCTTATTCTTGATTGGCATGGCCTTACCGGTTTTGCTGATAGCGTAATCCCACAGATCGCCTAAGTTAGTTGCCGCCACTGCAATTGCTTTTGAAGCGTCCATTACACTACCGCCGCCTAGGGCAACGATAAAATCACAGCTGTTTTCCCGGGCAAAAGCGCCACCTTCTTCAACGGTTGTTTTTTGCGGATTCGGCTGTATCTTGTCAAACACAACCGACTCTACCCCTGCCATTTGCAGCTGTTTTTCCGTACGGGCAAGGTAACCGCCGGCCCTGGCTGACTTGCCGTTAGAGATGACGATCATCGCCTTTTTGCCAGGCATAGCCTGCCTGTGCAGACGGTCCAGCATTCCCGCGCCAAAAAGCGCCCTTGTTGGCACATAATAACGAAAACTCATTTTATTTGGCTCCCTTCGTAAATTATCAACCTGCAACCTGCCACGGGGACGGTGACTTTGGCAGGTCCGCTGTCATGTTGCCAGGGTGACGGGGTTGTTGTCAACTTTTGTGCCAAAACCCCCTTGCCACTTTGGTTATTTCATCCAGATTAAAGGGTTTCCCCGCCATGGGGACGGTGACTCTGGCCAGCTAAGCACTTGCCGTCACCCACTTACCAAAACTAGCTCTCGACGGGCAATTTGACGAACACCAACCCCTTCTATGGCCTTAAATTGCTATTAAATTTTGTCGCGTTCCCTGCGGCGCATTTCCGTCAAGCAAACCGCTGCTACTATCCCTCTCAATAATCCACCCGCCGGCATTTTAACAAAATTATTATATGTAGTATCGTGTCACACACGCATGCATTAATTCGCCATTGTGGATGGTTTTCCCTTTGGGCAAAGATTAAATAAATTAAACGCCGTTCCAGTAAGGTTTCTCGTTTTTAATTGACGTTTAATAAACATTTCAGCCGTAATTAGCAATACACAGAAGTGCTATATTATGCTAGAATTAGTATGAATATTATTTTATGGGGAGGTTTGCTAATGAGAAAAAATGCGTGGTTTATACTTATGGTATTGTTGATCTGTACTTTTCTTGTAATTAGCGTGTCAGGCTGTGGGCAAAAGGAAACAACTGCGCCCGCCACTGACAAAGGGCAGGAATTTAAGGTAGGATTTGTTTTTATTGGCGCCCCGGGTGATGCGGGTTGGACTTACACTCATGATCAGGGTCGCCAATACCTGGAGAAAAAACTCCCCTATGTAAAAACTTTTTACCAGGAAAGTGTCGACGAGAGCGCTGATGTTGAACAGGCGTTAGATGCACTTGCCCGGAAGGGATGCAAGGTAATATTCGCAACTAGTTATTCTCATATGGATAGCTTGATCCAGGTAGCAAAAAATTATCCCGACATAGTCTTTATGCATTGCGCCGGCAACAAACAGGCCGAAAATGTAGGCACTTACTTGGGCCGGGATTACCAGCCCCGCTATCTGAGCGGTCTGGTAGCCGGTAAAATGACTAAAAACGACAAAATAGGCTTCGTAGCTTCCTACCCCATACCGGAAGTGCTGCGTTCAATCAACGCCTTTACGCTAGGTGTACGGGAAATTAATCCCCAAGCCACCGTCGAAGTGAACTGGACAGCGACCTGGTATGACCCCGGCAAAGAAAAACAGGCTGCCATAGACCTGATCGAAAAAGGATGCGACCTGATTTGTCAGCACCAGGACAGCTATGCCGCTCAACAGGCCGCGGAAGAAAAGGGTGTCCTGTCCATCGGTAGTAACAATGATATGCGCAGCATTGCCCCTAACGCTAACCTCACTTCTTCGATCTACAATTGGGGGGACTACTACGTAAAAACAGTTGAGGAAGTTAAAAAGGGAACCTGGAAAAACGAGAGCTATTGGGGTGGGCTGGAAGACGGTATTGTTGCCCTGGCGCCCATAGCAGACAAGGTTCCGGCTGATGTAAAAGCTATAGTGGCAGAGAAGGAAAATGACATCAAGATAAATCTCTTCAAGGTATTTGAACGGGCAAGAGCATGACTGATGCTGAATTGCTGGAATTCGACTGGCTTGTGGAGGGTGTACTGGGCGATATACCCGGGCAATAAGGCTAACACAATAAAAGGAAGCAGTGGGGAAGCAAAAAGAATGTCCCCCCACCCTTACCCGCCGGTAGGATAGGAGAAAATCTGGAGAGCAACCCGGGCACTCGGCTGGGGGGGTGTAAATAAATTCTTGTAAATGGAACTCTTTATCAAAGTTTTAGTTAAACAACAGGTAGCTCTTACCCGGCGGGAGGGTATGGCAATGCTGGGAAAGCAACACGGACGCCTGACGGGGAAAGGGGTGGCTTTTATTAGTCATCCCCTTATTCTTTCTACTACTATCTTTCTAATTGACCAGTTACGAGTCCGGCGCAAGTATCGCATCCCGGCCAAAACAAAAGGGTTGTACAGCAGTTGAATTACTACCGGACAACCCCTTTCGTGTTCATCTTATTTCTTAAAACCTGTATACACGTAGATGGCATCTCTCAGAAATTCTGCCGTACCCGGCTTCATTTTATCATAGTACGCCTTAAACCGTTCGTCATCCACATACATCTGAGCCAGGCCCGCATGTGCTTCTTTACTGTACTCACTCCAAAAATAAGTTAACCATTGCTTATGCAGATCTGCCGCTCTTTGAGCAATAACGCCGGCCGGGTCTCCAGTTTTGTAAGCTTCGGCTAGAGTAGCGGTCAATTCATTTTCAAGCCGGGTTACATCCTCATACTCTTCTTGCGTCATGTTTTTCACTTTTTCATTGGACTTGTTCACAGCATCATCGCCATACTTTTTACGAGCTTCTTCGCCATACTTCTTCTCGTTATCATCAATCAGCTTTTGCTTAAAACCTTCGAACTTTTCTTTGTCGGTCATGGTCATTCTCCCTTCGGTTAAGGCAATTGTTTTTTCTACATTTGCAATTAGCAAATTAGAATGCCAATCTGATCATAATACCGTAGCGTTCTAGTGCTAATCCCCGCCAAACGGCCCAACTTCTGGACTGTATATTCCATGCGATCCCCTTCCTCACAATATGACTATACACCTTGACGCTACGTCAAAGTCAAGAATTTTTTTAAGAACTCCTAATTAATAATTGACAATATAGTATAGGGGGGTGTAGTATATTAACACGCAATTATATTACTAGCAATAGGCGGTGATCATATGGATGAGGTAAAACTCCCCTGCCCTGTTTGTCATGAAGACAAAGGAAGCAGCGAAAGGCGTAGCCATCACAGTGAAAAAACCATCCGCACGCTTGTTAACAGGTTAAACCGGATTGAAGGGCAAATTCGCGGCATTAAGGGTATGATTGAGCGGCAGGTGTATTGCGATGATATTTTGAACCAGATCTCCTCCGCCCAGTCGGCTTTATATGGAGTAGCCAAGCTGCTGTTGGAAAAGCACATGAAATCCTGTGTCGTTGAACAGCTTCAGGCCGGTGATGAACAAGTAGTAGATGAAGTGGTAAAAACTATCTTCAGATTAATTAAATAGGTTGGTAGCATAAACTACTTTTCTACTGAATACATTATAGTTTCGTCTTATTTTTTTCAAGCAATTACGTCATGATACGTGTATAAGGGTCTGTTAACTTGATATGGAAACTGGGGAAAGTTAGCGAAGGACATACTTTTGATAATCGTCTGGACTGGAGTTGATTCTATGGCCATCGCTTCAGAAAATAATGCCTTGGGCGAGATAAAGATCCCCGTCTACGGCATGACCTGCGAGCACTGCGTCCGGCGTGTGACCAAAGCCTTGGAAAAGCTTCCGGGCATATCTGATGTTCAGGTATCTTTAGCTGGTGAAAGCGTAAGTTTGCGCTTTACTCTGGAGCAGTTTGACCTGCCTACATTACAGAAAACAATCGAAGAAGCAGGGTATGCGGCCGGCACACCGCTTCCTGTAGCAGACCAAACGGTTGACATACTACTCCCCGCGCAAAGCCCGGAAGAAATTACGGTCCCCGTCCATGGCATGACTTGTGAGCATTGTGCGCGAAGGGTGGCCAAAACCCTTGAAAAACTCCCTGGCGTGGAAAATGTCCGGGTCTCTTTGGCTGATCACGAAGCTTTAGTTACCTTTGACAGAAACCTGGTGGAACCGGACGACATTAACCATGCCGTTGAAAAAGCCGGATATTCAACCAGGTCTATCCCGGCTAAAGAAGCTACCGGCGCCAAAGTAGAAAGCGACATGGACCAAAAGGTGGAACCGGCTACCCCTAAAGCAGCCGGTCAACCCGGCCTGTTACCGCACCTAGATACCGCCGGCGACGATTCTTTAGCCGGCCCGGTCGACCACTTGCAAAAAAAGCAGTTTATAATTAGCGGCATGACCTGCGCCAACTGCGCCTTGACTATTGAAAAAAAGCTACAAAAGACACCCGGTGTGCACAAGGTCTCGGTCAACTTTGCTAATGAAACGGTGACTGTTGAGTATGACCCAGGCAGGTTAAATTTAAGCGACATCTATGCCCAAGTAAGGGATGCCGGCTATATTCCCCTAGCGAATAAGGACGAAGATAAGGTCGATCGCATTGCGGTCAATCAACGCAACTGGCTTATTTTTAGCGCAATCCTGACTTTTCCCATTGTGCCGCTAATGCTTCTGCCCACGTCGAATATAATCATGTATACGGTTCTCGCCTTGGGCACCGTTGTGCAGTTTTCAGCAGGTTGGATTTTTTATCGCGGCGCTTACCACGCTTTAAAAAACCGCTCGGCCAATATGGATGTCCTAGTTGCTATGGGGATTACCGCTGCTTACGGCTATAGCGTCATGACGACATTAAACATGTTCTTCCCGCAGCTTTTCTTCGAAGGTCCAAATTTCTTTCACACATCAACCATGTTGATTACCTTTGTGCGTTTGGGGAAATACCTGGAGGCCAAAGCGAAAGGCCGGGCCGGCCAGGCGTTAAAACGGCTGTTGGAGTTGCAGGCCGATAAAGCGCGCTTGCTGATCAACGGCACAGAAAAGGAAGTAGCTGCGGCAGATTTAAAAACCGGCGACGTGGTCCTTGTCAAACCCGGCGAGAGGATACCGGTTGACGGCGAGATTGTAGAAGGACAAGCCAGCATCGACGAGTCCATGCTGACCGGGGAATCCATTCCTGTTGACAAGGGGGCCGGGGATCCTGTCATCGGAGCAACCATTAACCGCTCCGGCAGCATTAAGGTGAAAACGACAAAAACAGGCCAAGACACGGTACTTTCCGGGATTATCAAAATGGTGGAAGAAGCGCAGGGAGTTAAACCACCAATCCAGCGTCTGGCCGACATTATTTCCAACTATTTTGTTCCCACAGTAGTGGCTCTTGCTCTGATCACCTTCACGATCTGGTATTTCGTCCTGCATAGCACTTTTGTTTTTGCCTTTACCGCGGCAATCGCCGTCCTGGTCATTGCCTGCCCCTGCGCCTTGGGGCTTGCCACCCCGACAGCAATTATGGTTGGCAGTGGTGTCGGCCTTAACCGCGGCCTGCTCTTTAAGTCCGCCGCTGTGCTAGAAGCTATCTCCCGCTTGCAGGCTATTGGTTTTGACAAAACCGGGACACTGACTAAAGGCACGCCCGAGGTCACGGATGTTGTCGCAGTCGCTCCTTTTAAAGAAAAAGAACTTTTACAAATAGCGGCGGCCGGAGAAAACCCTTCCGTCCATCCCCTGGCTCAAGCGGTCGCAACCCGTGCCAGGAAAGAAAAATTGGAGATCCTAGAGGTAAAGGATTATCGTGAGGAAAGCGGCCACGGGATAGCCTGCTCTTACCAGGGCCGGCCCTTGCTCATCGGTAATATGAAGCACATGCAAAAATACGGGATCGATGTAAGCGGTATTGAACAAGACTTCCAGCGCCTGGTGGAAGAAGGCAAGACAACCATGCTCGTCTCCCTTGACGGCCGCGCCACTGGCTTAATCGCCCTGGCCGACGTCTTAAAAGAAAGCGCCAAAGAAGCAATCAAGCGCCTGCACGGGCTGGGGCTTAAAACTTTCATGATCACCGGGGATAATAAAAAGGTAGCCCATGTCGTCGGTCAGGAAGTTGGCATTGATGAAATCGCCGCCGAGGTCCTGCCCCGGGATAAGATCAATATTGTAAAAAAATATCAGGAACAGGGGCTAAAAGTGGCTATGGTCGGCGACGGCATCAACGACGCCCCTGCCCTGGCCCAGGCAGATATCGGGATTGCCATCGGTTCCGGTACCGATGTGGCCAAGGAAACAGGCGATGTGATCTTAGTGCGCAATGACCTCCTTGATGTGGAAAGAGCAATCCGTTTAGGCCGGAAAACATTAAATAAAATCAAGCAAAATCTCTTCTGGGCTTTGATTTACAACGTCACCGGCATTCCCGTAGCGGCCGGCGTTCTTTACCCAATAACCGGAAAACTTCTGCCGCCGGAATGGGCCGGGCTGGCGATGGCCTTTTCCTCCGTGTCCGTGGTGACCAACTCCCTGCTTCTAAAAGGTTACGGCAAAAAATTGCTCAACTAGGTAGGTGTCAGGGGGACGGAGTTGTTGACACTCTTCGTGACGCTATTGTCAAGAAGACTGGGCTCCTTTGGCATGTTTGTATCGCTGTTGGGGTGGCTAGCCCATCCATTATATTTCAGCAAACTTTAAAATTCCAAAGAGACGGGGGTGAAAAAGGTGACTGAAACTGTTCTCAAGATCGAAGGAATGATGTGTAATCATTGTAAAATGGCTGCGGAAAAAGCGCTTAAATGGTTACCGGCCGGGCTAAACGCGCCGCTCTAGTTAAAGCTATCGAAGAGGCCGGGTACGAAGTGGTGGGCTAGCACATTGAAGCACAGGGGGACGGTTAATGTGAAGGTACGGAAACAAATGGATACTTTCATCCGTTCTACTGTGTAAAGCATTTTCATGGTTGTTCTTTTGTGTCGTCAAGGACGACACAAAAGAACCGTCCCCTTGTGCTTCCCCTGTGCTTCAATACGTTCCAATTACACGGTTCCGGCCCTCCCTTTTGGCCTGGTACAGCGCCTGGTCGGCCAAATCCATCAGCTTTGAAGCTGTAATGTCAGCGGATGGGACGGCTGTTGCCACTCCTAGGCTTATTGTCAAATAATTACTTGCTTCCGACCTTTCATGCTCAATGCCCAGCGCTTCAACTCCGGCTCTCAGCTTTTCCGCTACAAGAGAGGCGCCC
>JALHFC010000318.1:959-1504 GCA_022839445.1 Pelotomaculum sp. | reverse complement strand
TGGGCATCGTTCTACTTATTAGTGTCGCTTTATATATCATTGCAAGATACAACTACCTTATATCTTATTTCACGCAAATAGCTTGCATCCCCGCTCTTTAAACTCCTTTATCCTTACCTTCAAGTCATCTTCGCTGCTGGACAGGTGCTTGGCTAGGCATGAAAGGCACATGAAATCAAGTACACTCCTGCCGAGGAGCTTTTTGTTCAGCGCGACAGCGTCTTTTTCAAGACCTGCAGAGCAATAAATGCATGATTGTTTTTCCATGAGTGGATACCCTGGTTTCTAAAACATGGTTAAATCCAGTCAAACTAATTCTAACCGTGTTTTTCGCCTACCCGACCAGTAGGCGGCAGTGTCACAGGGTTCAACTGCTAGGCCATAAGCTCTCGCCCATGTTCCGGGTGGGTCGCTCCGCGCTACCCGCAAAAATCTACAGCTAAAGGCTTAACCTATACCTAACATGTCTTTCCGGTACATCTGCCATGAAACCAGGCTTTTCACCTGCCTTTTTGTTAGTTTTTTAATCTTTGGGACACAGGGGG
>JALHFC010000318.1:0-948 GCA_022839445.1 Pelotomaculum sp. | reverse complement strand
TGCGATGAGGTTTCCACCTTCGTCATGGACTTCCATCCGGTAGAGGCCGGTCTTTCGTGTTTGGTTTTCTTCGCGGCAGACTGCGGTGAGGACCGCGCCGCTGGTGGTGGCTTTTAAATAGCTAATGTTTGCGTGCAGGGCCAGGGATTCCGGGCCGTGCGCGTTGCAGGCGGCGGCAAACGCCAGGTCCGCCAGGGTAAATACCGCGCCGCCGTGAGTCAAACCTACGCCGTTTAGCATGTCGGGGGTGACTTTCATTGTCGCGCGGGCATAGCCGGGTTTCATTTCAACCAATTCTATACCCAGGCGCCGGGCAAAGACATCCTTTGCCAACCTCGCCCGGCTTCCTCCAAGCTCACTGTTCAATATTTTCCACCTCGCAGTTTAATTTTGTACCAGCCACGGGGACGGTGACTTTGGCAGGTACAAGTTGCACAAGGGGACGGTTAATGTGAAAGTACGGAAACGAATGGATACTTTCATCCGTTCTACTGTGTAAAGCATTTTCATGGTTCTTCTTTTGTGTCGTCGGGGACGACACAAAAGAACCGTCCCCCTGTGTCCCCCCTGTGTCGATTACTTGACGCTTTTGACTAGGTTTCTTGGTTTGTCAACGTTGCAGTTTTTGGCTACTGCTGTGTAGTATGCCAGGAGTTGTAGTGGGATTACGGATAGCATTGGGGCAAGGAGCGGGTGGGTTTTGGGGATGTAGAATACCCTACCGGCTACTTTTTCCAATCCCCGGAAGCCCTCTGTAGCCACGACCGCCACGGTGGCGCCTCGATCAGCCACTTCCTGTATGTTAGAAATCATCTTTTCCAGTAGATCTTCTTGGGTGGCTAAAGCCACTACCGGTACTTTTTCCTCGATCAGGGCCATGGGGCCGTGTTTTAACTCACCGGTAGCGATAGCCTCGGCGTGGATGTAGGTTGTTTCTTTGAGCTTTAG
>JALHFC010000087.1 GCA_022839445.1 Pelotomaculum sp. | reverse complement strand
TTTATGCCGGCCCCGGTATACATATCCAGGCTGGTTACCTTAGCAGTATTGGCTGCACAATATAGGTTTGTTTGTTTAACAAACTCTGCCCTACCAGGTTAAGCCGGAAATAAAATCAGCGGTTTCCTGCCTTAACGGCTTAGAAAAAAACTGATCGGTTGGTCCGTATTCCACTACCTGGCCGGCCATCATCAGTACCGTCTTTTGAGCAACCCTTTTAGCCTGGAATAAGTTATGGGTCACCAGAACAATGGCCAGCATACCCGATAATTGATTAAGGAGCCGCTCGATCAGCATTGTGGAGGCAGGATCCAGACTGGAACATGGCTCATCAAGCAATAAGACCTCCGGTTCTGCAGCCAGTGCCCTGGCAATGGCCAGTCTCTGTTTTTGCCCGCCGGAAAGCTCCCCGGCAGGCTGCTCCAATTTGTCCTTTACTTCCTCCCAGAGACCGGCATGTTTCAAGCTGCGTTCACATATATCACTCAACTTTCGCTTATTCTTTTCACCAAAATACCGCGGCCCAAAAAGAACATTTTCCCTCACGCTCATGGGCAGGGCCACAGGAGTTTGGAACACCATGCCAACCCTGCGGCGGATTGAGGCTACATCGTTTTTTTGATATATATCCTCACCATTGAGCAAAATTGTACCACCGTAATTAAAACCATTATCCAACTCAGCCGTCCTGTTAATACTTTTTAAGAGCGTTGTTTTACCACAACCAGACGGGCCAATAACGGCAAAAATTCCATGTCCATTGAACTCCAGGTCAATATTCTGTAAGACAAGGTTTTTTTTAAAAAAAACACTCCAGTTCTTAACCTGAACCGACATCAGTAACCTCCTTTTCTATGCCGCCCCTTAAGCAATAAAGCTGTAATGTTTAAAAACAGAAGCAACAGCACTAGCAACAGAGCTGTGCCATAGGCTTTCTCCATTGAAATATGCTGACTGAATAAGATATACAAATGGTAAGGCAAAGCCATAACCGGTTCCATTAAGCCTCCGCTCATCCCGGCAGAAATAACGGCCGCAGTGACCATGATCGGGGCTGTGGCCCCGGCAGCGTAGCCCATTGCTAATAAAATACCGCTTAATATGGCCGGCGCCGACTGAGGTATAATGACCCGGTGCAGCATGTACCAGCGAGAAACACCCAGCGCAGCGCCGGCCAGACGATACTGCTCATTTACAGCCAGCAGCGCATCCCTTGCAGTAAGCACGATGACCGGGAAAATCATGATCCCCAAAGACAGGCCGCCGGCCAGCAGGGAAATTCCAAAACCCAAATAGACCACAAAAAAGGCATAGCCAAAGAGCCCGGTAACGATCGAAGGAATCCCGGCCATACACTGAATGGTTATATTGACAAGGACTTTAAATTTCGAAGACTCTCCGTATTCGGAAAGGTAAATTGCCGTGATCAAGCCGGGCACAGCGGCCGCAAGAACAGCGATCAAAACAAGCAAGAGAGTTCCTTTAATAGCCGGTAAAACCCCTCCACCGGTACCAAGCGGCAAACCCTTGGGAGCAGTGGTTAAAAACTCAAGTGTTAATGAAGAGCCGCCACGCAGAAGAAGGTAACCAATAATTCCGGTTAAGACCAGCAGAATGACCAAGCCGGCGCTCCAGAACATTGCCAGTAAAAACCTGTCCCAAAAGCTTCGTGAAATCAACTTTTTCTCACTACCCTGCCAGAATCTTTTCTGATTATCGTCAAAGTCAGGTTAATTATAAAGAGAATTATGAGCAAAATCAGTCCGGCAGCAAATAGAGCCTGGTAATGCGTGCTGCCGGACTCCGAGGTACCCAGTTCCAGGGCAATCAGGGCGGATAGAGGCTCCCCCTTGCTAAACCAGGATGCCGGCAAATGTAAGGTGTTTCCCGCCAGCATTAAAACCGCCATTGTTTCCCCAGCCGCCCGGCCAAAACCCAGGATCAGGGCTCCCAGCAAGCCTCTTTTAGCTAAAGGCAGCAGTACCCGCAGTGCCACATATGGCCTGGATACGCCGAGCGCTAGAGCCGCCTGCCTGTATTCTGCAGGAACGGAACGAATTGCGACCTCGGAGGTGGTTACAATATACGGTAAAACCATCACTGTCAGGACCAGTGAAGCACAAAACAGCGACTCGCCACTAGCCATATGAAAAGAAACCTCAAACCACTTTACTAAAACCGTTGCCCCGACAAAACCATACACCACCGAGGGAATACCGGTGAGGATGTTCAAAACCGGCCTAATAACCCCGGCAAGCCAGGCGGGGGCAAACTCCGCCAAAAAAACCGCCCCGCTAAATCCCAGGGGCGCAGCAATAAACATCGCCCCAAGGGCTACCCAAAGCGTGCTTAGAACCATCGTCCCCAGGCCCAACTGCGGGGGGCGGGCAAGAGGACTCCAATCAGTCCCGGCAATTAATTTTAATCCATAGGAAGACCATACCGGCCAGCTTTCCCTGGCGATAAAAACAACAATCGCCAGCAGCAAGATGGTGGCGCAGACCGACACCATTAAGCTGGTGAACCTTGCCATAGTATCTGCCATTGGCTTACTCTTCTTTAAACTTCGCATAACACCAACCCACAAAAAACCTGTGGGTATTCAAGTACCAACTACCCACAGGTTTTTTGATTTTTTTGTTACGGCGCCAGTAAAATGTTAATTGGCGGCAGGGATGAACCCCATCTCTTCCACCACCTGGCGCCCTTTCTCGGACATCAGGTAATCTATAAAGAGCTTCAGCTGTCTGCTGGGCTCGTCCTTTGTAAATATTAACAGTGGGCGAGCGATCTTGTATTTTCCGCTGCTTATATTTTCCGTAGTCGGAGCAATACCCTCAACACTGAGTACGCCAATTTTACCTTCATTCTGTGTTACCATCCCGGTGGAAACATAACCGATTGCGTCTGCATTTTCCATTACCTTAGCAGCAAGGGCGCCCATTGAAGGAATTTGGAGGGCCTCCTTGGCGATAGGCTTTCCCTTCATCACTAACTCGTCAAACACCTGGCTGGCTCCACCACCCAAATCTCTGACAGCGACAATAACAGGGCGCTCCGGCAGCCTCTCATCAAGTTGCTTCCACGTGCTTATTTCACCGGCAAAGATTTTTTTGACTTCTTCCGTCGTGATATCAGGCTTGACCTGAAGCACCGGGTTTTTGGGATTAACAGCTATGGTCAGGGCATCTGTGCCTAGCTTATAAATTTTCCCATTGGGCATTTTTTCTTTTTCAGTAGCTTTTATATCCCGCGCAGTCAAACCGATATCCACGGTACCTTCGGTAGCCGCCTTAACACCAAAACCAGAACCTCCGGTTGATACAAAAATGACAATCTGCTCCTCTGGTAAGCTAGCGTCAACCTTGTTCCAAGTTTTATACTTTTCAGTGAAATCGTCGGCACATTTGGCGACAGTAGGCGCTAGGGTGCTGGACCCTCCTATTTTAATCGATTGATCTTTTGCTGTGGCATTATCAGTAGTGTTTGCTTGCTGCCCGCATCCTGTCACTAACAAAAATGATAATAACAAGAAAACTACTGTTACGTACTTGCTTATCTTCATTTGCAATACCTCCCGAAGTTTCTCCCTATGCTTAAGATAAGTATAATTTGATTGTTATTTACCTCTGGTACATATATGGAAATTTTTATATGTCCACCCGACGTATTCTTTTAGGGCGCCTCGATTATCTATTTCCCAGCATCTCCAGGAAAGCTTCAACCCTGGTCTTAATTTGTGCTGAATCTTCCTGCCCGTAATCTGTTTCCAGGTTTAAAAGGGGGATATTGTGCTCTTGGAGCGCCTTGGTCACCCGGTTGGCCTCCACCAGGTAGGGGTCGCAGAAAGCCAGAGTGCAGTTGATCACACCGTCCGCCTTCATTTCCCCGGCCAGGCTCACTATTTTTTCCATCCTGCCGTCATTGGGTGTAAAGCAGGCGCAGTTGATGTCCAGGTAGCGGCCGGCAATAGCCTCGACCATTTGCTCCACGGTTTCCTCTTCTTCCGGCACCAGGTTCTCAAAATAGCGGAGCCCCGTGCACATTTCCTCGGCCACGATCACCGCGCCGCTGGTTTCTATGACGTGGGGCACCTTCCAATTCGGCAGGGCCATCGGGGTGCCCGACAGGATCAGGCGCGGCGCACCGGTTACAGCAACGCCCTTTCCTTCCTTCACCCGGACCTCAAGCTCGTCGCAAAGGGCGTTGACCTGGGCGGTAAACCGGGGCACATCGTCATACATGGAGATTTGCTCGATCAAGAGGCAGTCTTTGCCGCTGATCGGGGCGGGGTCGTGCCGGCGCAGCTCATTTAAGCGCAAGAGCGCCCGGCGCTTGGCGTTGGTGTCCTTGATCGCCTGACGCAATGACTCTGCTGTAACCTTATTGCCGGTATACTCCTCCACCGTGGCCAGAAAGTCCTGCACCTCGCTTAGCCACAGGGCTTTGTCTTTTTCGCGCTTCATCTGGGGTGTCTCCATCACATGCACTGGCACAAAGTCGTTTAGTATTTCAAAAGCTTTCTTTTTACCATCGCAAGTCGTTTCCCCCACGACCATATTGCAGGACTCAAAATACGGGCAGACCTTTCCCAGCTTGAACCCCATGAAGGATTTAATCAGCGGGCAGATATTTCTGGGCAGCACCTTTTCCGCCTGGGCTGTGCCGATCTCCACCCCTGAACACAGGCCGACCTGGATCCCGCCGGCAGCGCGCACAATTTCTTCGGGGACGTAAACACAAAAAGCGCCGATGACCTTGCCGCCCGCAGCCTTGTGGTCCTGCAGTTCCTGAATGCGCTGTCCGTGCACCTCACTGACCACAAAATCAAAATATTCCATACCCTCCGGCCTGTTTTCCTGGCTCATGTAAACACTGCCGTAGGTAGTCGGCAATACGTTCATCAACTGGTCGTGTGACTCCAAATCCAGTCCAAGGGACTCCCACATCTTACGGTAATCAGCCATAGCAGCATGCCTCCTGTTAATTAAATTTAATTAATCACTCAACTTGCAATATAAGAGGGCCCAAAACTTATACTGGTTTATAAAATTTGACGCTGGGCATAAAAACCCTTTATTCGGCAAATTCATTATTTTTATTTACCAGTCTTAATTGATAAGATAATTTAATATTCGACACACCAAACCATTGTAAAAACCCGCTACAATTGGTTGGTTTTGGACACATCAGGGCA
>JALHFC010000086.1 GCA_022839445.1 Pelotomaculum sp. | reverse complement strand
GGTCTGCAGGCGCTACCCGTTCCGCTTGCGGAGCTCGACTTTGAGTATGGAGTTTTTTCCACGCGGCAGGATATCATCGGACAATACAACGAGTTCCTTGCTCAAATAAAGGCGGACGGCACGCTGGCGGAGATGCAGGAACGCTGGCTGAAATCCTACGCCTTTGAGGCAGTGATGCCCGAGATTTCGCTGACCGGCGCAAACGGGACGCTAACCGTGGCCATTATGGCCACTTACCCGCCGTTTACTTTTGCGGGGGAAAGTGGGGAGTTTTCCGGATTTGACATCGAACAACTCAGCCGCTTTGCCGCCTGGCTGGGAAAGGATATCAAGTTTGTCGATATGGATTTTGGCGCCATGATGGGTTATGTAGCCAGCGGTAAGGCGGATATCGGGGGGAGCGTTTATATCACCAATGAACGGAAGAAGAGCTTCCTGTTCGGCGATCCTGACTATGTGAGCAAGACCGTACTGGTGGTGAGTAAGCAAGAGCCGTCCGTTGCAACGCTTCAAACCAATGCAGGTCATACCGGTACAGGCAAGGAACACGGCTTCCCTCCCGGCGACGCCGCAAAGGGTAATGTACGCGCCGGTTTTAATGAATGGCTCAAATCTTCAATCCACCGCAACTTGATCACGGAAAACCGCTGGAAGATGGTCCTGGACGGTCTAGGCGTCACCATGACGATCTCGCTGCTTGCGCAAGTGCTCGGCACATTGCTGGGAGGGTTTATTTGTTGGGTGCTGATGCGTAAGAGTAGATTTATAAGCGGTCTAGGCAGGTTTTATTGCGGTCTAATACGCGGCTTGCCCTTAGTGGTTTTGTTGATGATCAGCTACTACATCATATTTGGGAAAACTGATATCCCGGCAATGCTAATCGCGGTGTGCGCCTTTGCGCTTGTTTGGGGTGCGACCGTTGCGTCAAACCTCAAAGGAGCGATAGAGACCGTCGACATCGTAGAGATAGAGGCGGCGCGGAGCTTAGGGTTTACAGCCTTTGGCGCCTTTAAAGAAGTAACGCTGCCACAGGCGGTTAAACGAGCCCTGCCTGCCTACTGTGACGGCTTTATTGAGCTGGTCAAGGCAACCGCAATAGTTGGTTATATCGCTATTCAGGATCTGACAAGGGTGGCAGATATCATTCGGAGCCGCACATATGACGCGTTTTTCCCGCTGCTGTTTGTGGCGGCGATTTATTTGGTAGTCACAACTATTTGTGTTTGCCTATTTAAACAACTGGTTAGGATGGCTAATAAGGGGTTGCGTTAATGAGCATTCTAAGAACGGAAAACCTTGCTAAAAGCTTTGGGGAAAATGTTATTTTACAAAATGTGACCGTGGAGATTGAAAAGGGCGATATCGTCTCCATTATAGGTCCTTCCGGCACGGGGAAAAGCACGTTTTTACGTGCCGTTAATTTTCTTGACCCGCCCACCGCCGGGGAAGTGTATTTTGACGGCGTGAAGATAAACAAGAAGAACATTGACGAGATTCGCCGTAAAATGGGGATGGTGTTCCAGAGCTTTGGGCTCTTTTCACACCTAAACGTGATGGAAAACCTCTGCGCGGGTCCTATAAAGCTGCTTGGAAAAACCCGCCCTGAAGCGGAGACGAAAGCCACCGAGCTATTAAAAGCCGTTGGGCTTTCAGAGCGGGCGCAACATTTCCCCCATCAATTATCGGGCGGCCAGAAGCAACGTGTGGCGATTGCGCGTTGCCTTGCGATGGAGCCGCAGGTCATTTTGTTTGATGAGCCGACTTCCGCACTCGACCCTACGATGGTAGGCGAGGTCACAGCGGTAATACGCAGCTTATCAAAAACCGGGCTGACGTTGTTGATTGTCACCCATGAGATGAACTTTGCGAAAGAGATTTCCAGCCGGGTGTTTTATATGGACGAGCGCGGGATTTACGAACAAGGGACACCGGCCCAGATATTTGAGAACCCCCAAAAACCCAAGACACAGGCGTTTATTTACAGGATTCGTAGCTTCCACTATGAGGTGGAATCAAGGGATTTCGACTATGTGGCAATGCTCACCGGCATAGACAATTTTTGCTTTAGACATGCGGTAAAGGATAAGACCGCCAAGAAGCTAAGGCTCATTGCGGAGGAACTGGTGATCAATATCGTTGTGCCCAAGTTCGGCGCGTGCAATCTGAGTGTCAGTTTTTCAGAACAACTAAGCCGCTATGAGGTGACCGTCACATACCCCGGCGACAGCGAAGACGCGCTGGAAACCACGGAAGACGATCTGGCCGTGACGATATTACGCAACATAGCGGGAGAGATTGTACATACATTTGCCGGCGGGGTCAATACGCTGCGGCTGGCGCTATAGGGTACAGAAAGGTTCTGTGGTTATCGATATCGGCGCCGGTGGGGGTTACTTTACCATTTTCTTTGGACACAACGTAGACGAGGCATTTATTCAACAAAAAGCAGAAAATGTAGGTTACAAGCTAATAGAAAGACATGACTTTCTGCAAGAAAAAAGCTTCAACGTGTTCAACGCTGAGTAGTCCTGTCATAATTTGTGGGGTTCACCATGCCGCTACACCTGGTTATCGACGCAACACAAAAGAAGAACCATGAAAATGCTTTACACAGTAGAACGGATGAAAGTATCCATATATTTCCGTACTTTCACATTAACCGTCCCCTTGTGCTTTCAGCGGCTTTGATATGGTTTCCGCCGGCAAATGATAAAGACATTTATTTTTTCTTGTAGTGGATTATAATATGTATAGAAGGTTTATAATGATATCAGTAGTGTGATGAAGAGCTATGGATATTGCTGCTTAAAATCTAAAAAGAAAAGGGGGGATTTTTGTGGGCAAGAAAAAAGGGTTTAGTGGGATGTTTAGGGATGCCATGCAGGAGGCGGTGCAGCGAAAGTACGATCATTATCCTGAAAAAAAGGCGCCGAAAAAGAAAGCGCACGGTATAGCCATGCGTATTGGTAATTCTTTGGGGGAGAACACGTCTAATGACCCGGCGCATTTTTTCAGAAAGCATTTCGAGCAAGAGATAGATCTTTATGTAGGTGGGGTAAAAGAGTGTCCGCTTACCAGGATTGAAGCTGAACAAACGGTCGCTGGAAATCTGCTCGATGATATCAGGCAGCAGGTTGTTGACGCTGTGCACCAAAAATACCGGGAACCGGATCAGCCGGTACATCACGACCGGACACCATGGTGGAAAAGGTTGTTTAAACTTTAAACTGCAGTGACAGCACATTTAACCGTTCCACCATGCGCACCATTTTTTTGGCCAGGGAATCTATGTCATGCAGGTTTTCCATTTGCATTTTAGCGTCATTTTCCGCGCTGGAACTGCTTTTCATTGACCTGTTCAGTTCTTCAATGATACCGGTATGGTTTCGTTTCATGTCTTCGATGCTTGCTGTCTGTTTGTGAGCGGACGATGCGATTTCCTCAATTATATCCTTGCTCCGCAGAAGACTCTGGAGCAAACTTTCAAGTGATTCACCGGCTTTTCTAATCGTATCCTTTTCCTCCGCCAGGCTTTCCAGCCTTAAGCCAAGTTTGGTTTCCGCATCACGGCAGGCGCTCTGGATACTGTCAAACTCCCCGGATAATTCATTAATAAAATGGTTAGATTTTTCTGAGATGCCGTGCAGGTCTTCCGCCGACCTGGTTAATTCTTCGTTTCCTGTGCGAGCTGCATGAAGGGCGACCTGGACGGTACAGGATTTGTTTCTTTCCATTAATTCAGCAAAAAAGCCAATGGCTTTGCTGATATGTGGCCCTTTATCTTCTAACTGTTTGAGCATGCCGAAAATGTTTTCCAGTGACCGGTAGGATTCATCCATGTTTGAATTTATTTTAGAAATGGCGGCAACGCCGCCTTCACCGGCATGGACGGTTTTATTGACTTCACTTAAAATCTGGAGTATGCAATCCATGGCATGCTTGGACCGCTCGTAAAGGTGGTCCGACAAGCTAGCGGCTTCTTTTAATATAGATACTTGTTCCCCTGTATCCTGCTTTAACATATCGAAAGTCTGGGACAGCCTGTTGTTGGCGCGATCGGAAGACTTAAGGCGTCCAAGTATTTGTTCGGCAGATTTGTTGATGTCAACTGCGCTTGATTTTACCGACTGGATTAGGTTAGCCAGGTGCACACTCATAGTATTAAAGGCGGTGGCAAGATCGCCAAGTTCATCTAGGTTGCGCACCGGGACTTTATAAGAGAAATCTCCGGTTGCTAATTTTTCAGTGGCGGCGGTAAGGTCAAGCAAAGGTCTTTGAAGAATTTTCTTTGTTATTAAAGCGGCCAGGAAAATGCCCGCAAATATGGCTGCAATGGTAATCAAGACAATGTTTATAATGGTATTGGCTGAGTGCTTGTTTAAATCGGAAAGATCGACGCCTAGCCGCAAGAAACCTGCTGTTCCCCCGGCTGCCGCATTAATGGGGGTGTAGAAGTCCATCAGCGCCGGTTTTCCCCCTGCGTCGTACCGGAGGACCATTTTATCTGTCTTTGCAGCGAGAGCCTGGCGGGTGTCTTCATCATTGATAACGGCGCCGGATTGTTTATTTTCAGATTTTGCCAGCACCCTGCCCATAGGGTCAAGCACCATCACATGGCTTATGCCCTTATCCGCGCCCATTTTTCTAACGAAACTATCCACAAAATCCTTGTCGCCGCTCATAAGGCCGGCGCTTGATAAATTAAGGGCGATGCGCATGGTATTCCAGCCCTTTTCCTCCAAGTTCTTTTTGAAAAGCGCCTGGTCCTGCAAAAAGACAGAAGTCCCAACTGCCGCCATTAAAAAAGAAATGAGAAGGCTTAGGGCTATTGCTATCTTCGTAGTAACTGACAATTTAATCCCCGGATTATCTATTCTGCTAAATACTTTTAGTTTCATTTGGCAGGCCTCCCAATTTATTTTGTTACCAGTTGCAGGTGGTTGCCGGTAGCGGTTCCGGTAGAGGACAGGCGCCCGGCCGGTAGTTCCACTACCATATATGAGGTGCGAATGATCGGGCTAAAGCGGAATGGTTTCATGTTTTCAAAAGCATACAGGATAGCGGATTCTTTGTTTATAAAAAGCACGTCAATGAGGGAAGAGGATCAAAGCCTCCCCCTGATTTAGTGTTGACGCGCCAATTAAGCCCTTAAAACGTTTTTTAAAGTTGCTGGCGACTTCGACATTGTCAGCAAGCACCGCCCCGTTGGTTGAATTAATTAGCCTCATTGTTTTCACCTCGCTATCATTGATTAATTTGTAAACGTCCTGGCAATTTGGATGACTGCCGGTCCTAGAAGCACAACAAATATCGCCGGAAAAATAAATAGCACCATGGGTATTAATATTTTTACCGGCGCTTTGATGGCCATTTCCTCAGCCCTCTGGCGTCGCTTCTGCCTTATTTGCCCGGATTGCAGGCGCAAGATATTGCCGATGCTAATACCCAGTTGGTCGGCCAGGATGAGCGAACCTGTGAAAGTTTGAAGGTCGTCCACGTCGGCGCGCCCGGACATATCGCGCAGCGCTTCTGTCCTGGGCTTGCCCATTTTTATTTCCTGCAGCGCTGTTTTGAACTCCCCTGAGAGGGCGCCCCCGGTTTTTCCCACTACTTTAATCATTGCCCCTTCAAAGCCCAGGCCGGCCTCCACACTTACGGTAAGCAGGTCGAGGACATCCGGCAGGCTTCTTTCAATTTCCTGCTTGCGCGCCATTCCTTTTCTGCTGATATATAAGTCCGGC
>JALHFC010000085.1 GCA_022839445.1 Pelotomaculum sp. | reverse complement strand
GTCGTCGAAGACGACACAAAAGAACCGTCCCCCTGTGTCGCCTTTGCAATCCCTGTAAGTTTTGTTAACATGCTGGTCTTACCTCCATTAGTATTTAGGAAGAACTTCTATTTTGCAAGTGTTTTTTCCTGCAAGATCAAAGTAAATAACTGACAGCAATACGTTTAATGTGGCTGGTGGCAACTTGCCTGAAATACCTTATATAGAAATAATCCGGCTCCAGGAGCTTCGCAAATTCATCCATCGCGGAGTCGTCTTCCACACTTATTCTCCGGATTGATTCCACACCGTTGCCATGCTTGTTTAACCCTACATTAGTAGTCACAAAATACTTAAAACCGGCCTTGCGGGCCAACCTTACAGAGCTATCGTTGTAAGCGCCAAATGGCCAGGCCATGGTATTATTCCTTTTCCGTTTCCAGCCTCTCCTCAGCGAAAAGATAGGCCCTGGCTGTCACCGCCGGTTTGCGCCGGGACTTGTCCCGATCCGTATAAACCCGGCGGTGCAGGTCGTAAGTATGCGCCTGGATGTCGATAAGTCCGCTTTTTTCCATCTCACGCATCTCATCCCAGCTAAGCCTGGGATGGACTTCATCGGGCGGGAATTGCTGATCATACCCGGCAATCAGAAAAATGGTGGCCGGCATGTTATATCTTTTAAGCACGGGGTACGCCAAAGTGTAGTTGCTTTTGTAACCGTCATCAAAAGTAATTACAACCGCTTTCCCCGGCAAATCCCCCCCAGACTGAATGTGGTTAATTAATTTGTTTAGAGACACGACATGGTAGCCATTGTTATGAAGGTATTCCATCTGTAAAGCAAAGCCCTCCGCAGACGTATAGCCTTTTTGGTCGTCGGAAGCGTTATTCCACAGATCATGGTAAACGAGTACGGGGACCCGCTGTGTTTTATCTGTAAACCCGGCAAAGGCTACTACCCCCAAGGTGAAAACGGCAATCAATAAGAGCGACACAGGGGGACGGTTCTTTTGTGTCGTCTTTGACGACACAAAAGAACCGTCCCCCTGTGTCGTCCCCTGTTCCCTCTTTTTCAAGCTTTTCATCCTCCTGTCTGCGTGCGGGATATGATGTGTTTAACCAATTCCCATAGGCGGCGGGCCTCGTCGATGCGAAAAACGGTGAGCGCCGCCAAGTATATAACCGTACCTACAACAGCGGAAAGGCCCACTTGCGCGGCCGGTGCCAGGACCCCCGGCAGGGCGGGGAGGGCATCCCAGCGAGTGACGGCTTCGACAGCGCCGCCCATTAGCCCGGAAGCAACCAGGACCAGCGCGGCAAACCGCCACATTTCCGGTATCCACAAGCTACCTATACGCCGGTTCAGGCTCACAGTCATCATGGTCATATTGGCCAGGGCGGCTATAGAGTTGGCCAGCGCCAGGCCGCCGTGCCGCATCGGACCTACCAGGGACAGGCTTAACCCCAAGTTAATTGCCATAGCGATGGCGCTAAAAACCACCGGTGTCTTGGTGTCCTGTAACGAAAAAAACCCCCGGGCCAGTATAAATTCACCTGCTTGGCCCATTAAACCGAAAGAGTAAAAAAATAAGGCCACGGCAGTAAAAAGACCAGGCGCAGCGCCTTGCGTACGCCCTCAGCCAAGCCGGTCCAGTCCTTTTCCACCGCGCGGCGGGTGAGGAAAGGAAAAACTGCGGTCCCGATTGCCGTTACAAAAAGGCCTACCGGCATTTGAATCAGCTTGTCGGCGTAATTTAACGCCGAGATGCTGCCCTCGGGCAATCCGGACGCCAGAAAACGGTTTACTAAAATATAGGTTTGGCTGATAGACAGCCCTATAGTAATGGGCAGCACCAGCTTTAATATCTTTTTCAAATCGGGGTGGCGCAGCGGCACGCCCGGCCTGAAACGAAAACCGGCCCGGCGCAAGGCGGGCAACTGCACCAGCGCGCCGGCAACCCCGCCAACCAGCACTCCCAGCGCCATCCCGTGCAACCCCATGGTACCGCCGAGAACCAGGATGGCATCAAAAGCGGGAACATCAGCCTGGTTAGCCCCACTGCCAGATCAACCGTTGTCTTCTCAAGGCCGGGCGCCAACACCTTCACCAGCAGTGGGGCGAAAAGCAGCCCGGCAGCAGTGGCGGTGATCAAGAGCAGCAGCAGCACGTTAAACAAAGTGCCGAACAGGTCCCAGGCTTCGTTCTCCTGGCCGCGGGCGGCGTATTCCGAGTAAACCGGCACTACAACCGTGGCCAGGGCGCCCGTAAACAGGTAAAATAAAACAGAGGGCATGGTAAACGCCACCAGGTAGGCGTCCATCCCGGCTTTCGCCCCGAACTGCTGGGCGGTAACCATCTCACGCACAAGCGCCGTTATCTTGGACAGTATGTTAAACGCAACAAGGACAATAGCAGCGCGCGCTACTGTACCAGCCGCCCGCGACGACAAAATACTATCGCCCCTCTTTCGCGACACTTAAAGAGTATTCAATCTACCGCTTGAAATTTATAACATATCATAACACAAATTCACGAGTATTGACAATCCCGGCCCCCGGCTATATTATTCTAGTTGGCGCCATTGAAGCTGCAGACTAAGGTTTCAAGGGTTTCGATTTACGTTGGAAAGTCCTGATATGAATATGATCCTTTTAGTTCCTTGCAATCTCATATTAAAATAACTGTGTGGCAAGCAAACACTTCTAATGATGGCACCCTTATAATTGTACATTCTTCCGATACAACACATTTCCTTTGTTAAGAAAATGGTACTTGGCGTAGTTCTAGCCCCATTTTCATGCTGGGTTGTGACGCGTAAGCAGCATGTTGGTTTTGGGGAAACATAACTAAGGCGGCAATCTTTAGCAACTTAACTTAAATTGACCAGGAGGCATAAACTTTTGAAAAAAATCCAGGCGGTGGTTTTTGCCGGCATGAACCCCTGGAACATGCGAGAGATTCACGACACGGTAAGATTTCTTGCCGCCGCCGTCACCGGGGTAGACAAGCTGTATATAAACCCGCCCAGGGGGTTTACGGGGGCGCTGGGCGACTCGCGTTACCTGCTGACCGCCGCCCGCTGGCAGACACAAGTATATGGCGGCGTCACCGTTTACACTCCGGCCATGGGTTTTGCGCCGGTGTTCCTCGGTCTGCGGAAAATGGCCGACGGCCTCGCCGCTAAAAAACTGGACAAGGTCCTGCAAAACCGTTATGGCCCGTCCTGGCGGGAGCGCGTCCTTTTTTATATATCGTCGTGGAGCTACACCCAAACCAACCTGGTTAAAAGATTGCGTCCCAAATATCTTCTGTTTCATATTCTTGACGACTCTTTTGCCTTTCCTTTGATCAGTGAACACCCGCGTGTGCTGGCCGAAAACAAGCTTTTTTACAAGTACATGATGGCTAAAAGCGACGCGGTAATCGCCGTATCCCCGGATCTAGCGCGAAAATACGCAGCGCTTTATAACAGAGCAGTCCACGTTATCAAAAACGGTGTAAATGTAGAACACTTCCGGCGGCTGGAAAACCACCCACCGGTACCTGAAATGGAAAAGATACCCCCACCCGTGCTGATGTATACGGGTTCAATCAACTCCTGGGTCGACCTGGAACTTTTAAACCACCTGGCGGAGCGTAAGCCCGGTTACTCTATAGTATTGATCGGTCACCACTACGAGGGTACGACCGGCGCGGGGCAATGGAGGGGGCTGCTGGATAAGGCTAATGTTTACTGGCTAAAGAGCCGGCCTTACGAGCTGCTGCCCGGGTACATGCGCCACGCTTCGGCGCTGCTCTTGCCCAGAACGCAGGCCGAACACTCGCGCGCCTCAGACCCGCTAAAACTTTATGAATACCTGTCCACCGGCAAGCCGGTGGTTGCCACGGCGCTGCCGTCGGTTGAAGAATTTCACGAGTTTGTTTACGTCTCTAAAAACCAGGATGATTTCGCCACCGCTGTGGACACCGCGCTCCAAGAGCATTGCCCGGATAGGGCGCGGCGGCAGGCGGCAATGATGGAAAAACACTCGTGGCAGGCGCGGGCGCGTGAAATTGCCAGTGTTTTGTCCACCTGCTGCGGTATAACCTTTTAATAGATTCAACTAATAGTTTAAAGGTCGGATAAAACCAATGGGAAGCTATCTTATTAACACGGGAAAAAGCGTTCTCAACAAAACGGCGGATTACCTGGCTGCCGGAGCAGTTCGTAGCCCGCTGGCGTCCGGCAGCCGGGTACGGGGTTTTACTGGCAATGGTTGCCTTAGCGGCCTTGGCCTTGATTACTTTACCGTGGCAACAGGCGCTGATTGCCCTGGGCGCGATTATAATAGCGGCCGCCACGCTCTACAAAACAGAAGCCGGGCTATATGCAGCCGCTCTCCTGCTGCCGTTTGTCCCTTTTAAAGCACTTTTTTTGCTGTCTTTATTGACCTTGTTTTCTTTTATCCTGAGCATTTTAAGCGGCGCCCGCCGTTTTCGTTTCCACCTTTCGCCCTTGCTGGTGCCGCTGCTGTTGCTATACCTTGTGTTTTTCTATGCCACGATCACTTCGGTATTGTTTTATAGCAGCGCGAGCGAGTTTTTGATTCCGGTGACGGGCTTGATTTATTTATTTGTCATGGTTAACGTGTTCGATAGCCGGGAGAAGCTGGACAACTTTGTCTTTTGCCTGGCGGTAGCCGCCGCGATCACGGCCGGTTACGCTATCTTTCAGTTTTACAACGGGGCAAACATCCTGGAGATGAAAAAAGAATGGCTCGACATAACAAAGAATACGGATATTAAAAACAGGGCTTACGCTGTTTTTGAAAATCCAAACCTGCTGGCCCAGTACATGGTCCTTTCCGCGTCGCTGTCCCTGGGCTTTATATTTAGCTCCGCCAGCCGTGGCCGGCAGTTTTTCTTTGCTTTTACAGCCGGACTGTCTATCTTTTGCCTGGTCCTTACCTATTCCAGAGGCGGCTGGCTGGCGTTTGCAGCCGCCCTGGTTATTTTCGCCCTGTTTAAAAACAAGCTGCTGCTGCAGACATTGCCCGTGGCCGGATTTATCGCCTACTGGTTTCTTCCGAAAACAATATTGCAGCGGCTCTCAACCATCACTTCGCTCAAGGACTCCTCGAACGCGTACCGGCTCGATACCTGGCATTCAACCATATCTTTAATCAAGTCCCACTGGGAAACCGGGGTCGGGCTAGGGAGAATAGCCTTCTCCAGGGTATATTACACCCACGCGCACAATTCCAATATGGTACCCCACTCGCACAACCTGTATTTACAGATTATCGGTGAGTTTGGTATACTTGGCATGGTGGTTTTTATCTGGCTGCTTCTTGCGATATTCAGGCTCGGGCTGAAACTTTGCTCGGTCAAAGATTATTACGTCCGGAATATAAACGCGGGGATAATGGCGGCGCTGGCAGGATTTTTAGTCCACTCCACCGTGGATTACTTTCTGTGGTATTATAAGTTGGGTATTCTACTGTGGCTGTTGATAGCCGTCTTACTGGTTACAGAAAAATTCGCGCAAGAGCGCCGGGACATTGAAAGGAATGAACTGTAGTGAAAAATAAAACAAGCAAGGCAAAATTCAATTTTGTCGACGTTTTTATCATCGGACTGATCCTGGCCTTGATCGCGGCGGGAACATACAAGCTGTTTTTTGTAAACAGAGGTTTGGCCGCGCAAAACGGAAATATTGAATTCAGTGTTTTAGTGGAAAAAGTGCGCCAGCCAACAGTAGAAGGTTATAAAGAGGGTCAAATAGTGCGGGATGTGCAAACCAACATCGTGCTGGGTAAAGTTATTCATAACCAGCCTTCGCCCTACAAGCAGGCCGTGCCTACACTAGACGGCAGGGTTGTGCTGGCCGACGTGCCGGAGCTGTACAACGCTATTGTCACCATAAGCTCGCCGGCTATAGTAACCGATAACAATATCACCATCGGCAATAAGGAAATTAAAACCGGCGCTCCGATCCAGATTAAAACCAACACGGTCTCATCTACCGGGATCGTTTACGGCGTAACGGTAAAGTAGTATAGAAGGTACACCTACTTTACGGGCTGTATAAGGCTATAATAAGATATGTGCGCCTACTGAGTTAACGGATAGGGGAAATTACGCGCCGCGCAAAGCGTCGGCCAGGATTAGGTGTGCTTAATGTGGACCTAAAGGTGTTCGTGGGGACTATATATCGCCGTAAACTCAATTAAATTAATATAAAAAAGGCCTATGCCGGGCAGATGCCCGGCATTTTTGTCGCATGATTTAGTTAAACCGTCAAGTGTTTTTCTTGGCTCCCGGCACACCGGGGATCGCCGGTGGAACAGTTTCCCTTTCAGGCTCTATATTACTCCCGCCGGGTGGTGACGCGGGCGGGGGCTCTCCAGGCTTGGTCCCGGATCCAGGCTCGGTCCCAGGCTCAGCCTCGGGCCCAGGCTCCGGTGTTGTTGTAGCGCCTTTACTGGGTCCGGTTGAAGACCCCTTACCGGATGTACCGGGATCACCGGATCCCGCCTTCGGGTCGGTACCAATAGGAACGACCTTCATGATGCCGTCCTTACCGGTTTTACCACCCTGGCCATCCTGCCCGGGCTTGGGCAACCCGGTACCCTTCCCGTCCTTATCACCGGTAGACTGATCATCTTCGTCTGCCTTTTCCCCGGCATTTGACTGCCCGGTAGCTCTCGTTCCCACGGCGCCGGCATACTGGCCGGTTAGCGGGGTGCTCAGCACAATATTATTTAAAGTCTCACCGTTAAAGATCATCGCCACAGCTTGCCTTGCTTCAGACGGGTTTACCCCCCAGTAACTGCCGCCCTCGATGTCAACCGGTCGCCCTGGTAATGTCTGGGCGGCAATGTTGCAGTTTTCCAAGTTCTTTGCTGCGGAGGCCAACGTAACCATATTGCTTACACTCAAATTTGTCTTGACATAACGGTTGATTTCGGGGACCAGCTTGGGCAACTTGGGGATGGTTGCCGGCTGAAGGACCTCTTTTGCCAAAGCCGCCAAAAACTTCTGCTGGATGGCGGTGCGATCTATATCACCCATCGGGTAGTCTCGGAAACGCACATACTGGAGTGATTTATCCCCGTCAAGGCGCTGGAGGCCTCTTTCCAGATCAATCTCGTAGGCGCCCCCGTCCTCATCATCCCAGTGGTACATATCTTGCTCAACGTCTATCGTAACCCCGCCGAGGATATCTACAATTTCCTTAAAACCGCTAAAATTAGTCAGCACATAGTGTTTGACCGACACGCCGGTTAGTTCCGAGACGACCTTCATGGCCAACTCCGGCCCCCCGTAGACAGTGGCGCTGTTGATCTTGTCCCAGCCATATCCTGGAATGGAAACCCCGGTATCCCGCGGTATAGAAAGAAGGGTCATCCGCTTGCTTTTTGGGTCTACATCGGCCAGGATCATTGTATCGGACCGGGCCATGGTTTCACCTTGCCGGGCGTCTATCCCCAGCAATAATACGCTGACACGTTTCCCTTCCTTGACAGGCGGCGGGGCGCCCTCAGGCTCCGTCAAAAAAAACAAATTTTTCGCGAGCACACAGCCGCCGGCCAGCAACGCCAGCAAAAGTAAAGAACAAATTATAACCGGCGCTTTTCTCTTTAGTTTCCGCCTCTTTACTCTCACTCCATATCACCACACATCGTTATATTCACCTCGACGCGCGAAGCGCCACATGGCGCAGTTATCAAGAAAACCACCGGCGCCCACCTTATTTTTCTCACGGCAATACCGCCCCGCCCCGGTACATAACGACAACCGGGGATTCAGCCTTTATCCCGCGCCCGTCTTCTCTTGGTATAACCAGCAGGTGATTTGCAGGCACTTCGCCCCTGGCAAAAATGTCGACTCCGGCGGTAAGATCGATTACACCGTTGCCGGTGGGATCAACCACTGCCGCCTGCCCCCGCCTGAGTATCAACTCCGAACCGGCGCGTCCTCTCAGAACCTGGCCTGTATTTAGCTCGGCCACCTTCCACTGGACATACTGGTCGACAAAACTCCTGGTAACAAGCGGATCGTCGCTGCCGCCAGGATCACCGCCGGTTCCGGCAAAAGCAGCGTAGCCAAGGAAGGAGAGCGCAACAACTGCCAACAAAACCATTAAGGTTAACTTACCCCTGCCAACACTCATAAAAACACCCCGTTTCCCTGTATACATATTTGCGGGAAAGCAACTGTTTGCAAGCCCGGCTTGGTGTATCGTCAGCAAACAACTCGCTTAAGCGACGGCAACAACACCCGGCGAGGCGGGGGTAATAGGACCCACTGAATGGCACTACGCCGGGAAATGATTATCTGAATACACTTCGACATGAACATACATAACTCCTTTATTTGTATAAAAAACCCCGGAGCCGGTATTTATTTTGAAACGTAATTTATACCGCCCTAAAACTTATAGATATGAGCAGATTACTTGCTTTATCCAGTATATCATGCCGGTAAGGGCAGATTACACCTTTTATCCCCGCCATCATGCTAGATTGTGCCGCGCAAGCGGCATGGATGTCGTCCAAACTATGGGTACGGCTTTTATCCCCCTATATAATATGACGTCACTGAGACCTTAAAAGTTCAGCCACCAGTGATGCATTTTTCAGCGCCTCCTTGCGCAACACGGATGTGCGTTCCTTTAAACCGGCGCTAATTTTTTGACGGTTGCCGGCAATTTGCTTAACCCTGGTAGAAAGCTCCCCGTACTCCAGCCTTTCCGCACTTAATCCCAGATACAGGCCCGCCGATTGTAGGAAGCTGTTTACCTTGGGATCGTATGGAACACCAACTACGGGAACACCGGAAAGCACGCTGAAAATCAGAAAATGAAGGCGCATTCCGATAGCCAGGTCTAGACCGGCGGTCACAGCCAGCAAGCTCATATAATCGGTGTGCCGGTCAAAAAGAATAGCCCTCCCGCCCATCAAAGCGGCCACCTCCCGGCAGGTCTCTAAATCGCCGGGGCTATGCATCGGAATAAGCAGCACCTGCCATCCTTCCCCTGCCAAGTCGTCAGCTACTTTGGCAATCGCCCTTTTATATCCTTCCAGCCCTTTCCAGGGTCTCACTGAAACACCTACCACAGGCCTCCCATCCACACCTAGCAAAGATAGGATTTTCCGTCCTTTTTTAACATCAATAACCGACGGCGCTAAACCGAGCACGGGGTCGGCGGTTACAGTAAGCTCAGGCCGGGTAACTCCAAGCGCCTTTAGTTCGTCCCGCGAGTCGGGGTCCCTCACCGTTATAGCATTGACGTGGTTTGCGATTAACCCCGTCAGCGCCTTGCCCAAAGCAGTGTTGATGGGCCCTATGCCCTGGGCATAAAAAAAAACAGGCTTGCCCAGCAACCTGGCCATAGCTACGACACCCAGGTAATAAATTATGCTTTTGGGGCCGGTGATATCCTGCAAA
>JALHFC010000084.1:5299-6059 GCA_022839445.1 Pelotomaculum sp. | reverse complement strand
CTACACCCCGGCTTTAAATGGTGCAGCTCCAAAAAGCGCATTCCGGCGTCATTTTAACGCTGCAACCCGTGCCGGGGCCCGGACGCCGTGAATATGTATAAATCTATCACCTCCTGAATTGTTGTTTAAAAAGTCCACCTATTAGATATAAGAAAGGGCGTTATGATTTTTATTACTTAATTCAGTTAATAATATAATTAACTGCAAATATATTGGCATTATAATGAAAATATTCCACTTTTTTTGCCCATAAATCTCTTATTTGCTTAAAAATACCGCCTATTTGGAAGCGATCGGACTTATAATACATCATTTATGAAAAGATATCATAATTATATCACATTGGGAAGATAGTCCGGAGATAAAAATCACTTGCCGTTTTAATTTAACCGACGATGATATTTTCCTCTGGATAACGCAGGGAAGATTTGCGTTTTTGGCGGGAAATGGCGAAAGCTACGGTGAGGGGACCCACCCTCCCTAGAAACATGGTCAGGATGATCAAAATCCGTCCGGCGGTAGTTAAATTGGGGGTAAGGCCCATGGTCAGGCCGACTGTGCCAAAAGCCGAGGTAGTCTCAAACAAAACTGCCAGAAAATCCGCATTCTCAGTTATCGATAGCAATAGCGTCACCACCACAACCAATAAGGTAGCTAAAAGTAGGATGACTACAGACTTGTAAATTTGTTCCCGGCCGATCCGCCGCCGGAAAATTTCAGCGTCTTCCTTTCCCCTGGCCATGGACCAGACGGAAACCAC
>JALHFC010000084.1:0-5294 GCA_022839445.1 Pelotomaculum sp. | reverse complement strand
ATGATGATTAAAAACTGCGTGGCCGCCCGGAGCGCGCCTAAATCAAGGGTGTTGATCCCGGCCGTCCTGGGTGTGACTGCCTGGAAGTAAGCAGCCAGCGCTTTACCCAGGGGGCTAAGATCCTGGAGAGTATTGTTATACTCAAGCAAAAAAACTAGGATCGTGCCGGCAAAGATTAGGAGGCCCGTAATAGACAGGGTCATTTTTGTATGCAGTGAAAGCCTTACGGGTTTTCTAAAATGCCGCAAAACATCCACCATTACGCTAAAGCCGATCCCGCCCAGGATGATCAATGTGGTAATGCAAAGTGTCACCGTTACGTCCTCAACATACCCGGTCATGCTTTTAAAATTACCGAACAAGTCAAAGCCGGCGTTATTAAAAGCAGATATTGAATGGAAAAAACCAAACCACAGGCCCTTCTGCCAACCTAGATCAAACGACCAGCGGACAGCTAAAATTAAGGCAAAAGCCATTTCAATAATAACGGTGAGAATGAGGACGTATTTGGCTAGCCTAACAATGCCTGCAACATCGGTTTGGTTTAGCGACTGCTGCATGATCAGTCGTTGCCTGAGGCCGATGCGCCGCCCCAGAAGCATGGCAAAAAACGTAGCCATTGTCATAAACCCGAGGCCGCCTACCTGGATTAAAGACAAGATTACCACATGACCAAACGTAGTCCAATGCGTACCGGTATCAACCACGATCAAGCCCGTAACGCATACTGCAGATGTTGCCGTAAAAAGGGAAGCTAAAAAATTAATTTCTTTGCCGGGCTGCACAGCGACAGGCAGGGTAAGCAATGCCGCCCCGGTTAGGATAACAGCGGCAAAACCTATTACCAAAACCTGCGCCGGTGTAGCGCGCAGCGCTATTATCTTCCGGCGTTCCCCGGTAAACTTTGTGTCATCATGCTTCATGTTTAAATTGCATACCTCTGGTTATGAAATAGTCTTATTAGGTTATTTATGGCAATATTATAATTACTTCGAAAAAAAAACAAGACTTTTTTCCGTCTAACAATGTTAAAACAACAAAAGACCGATAACTTTTCTAACCAACAACTATTATCCAACCAAAAAGGCATTATTATTTTTAAGATTTAAAATTCCCGGCTCGGTGATCGACAAAAGCCTTTCGGTAAAAATGCAGTAATTATCCACATGAAGGAAAATTAAAGTGAATGCTCCTTATATCAAACGGTATAAATCCATGGTTTATCTTTTTTTCTTTTTTGCTTTTTCAAAAGCCAATCCCATTGTTCCAGCACTTGCAGTAGATTGGTTGTTATTTATGTAAGTTTGTTTAATAGAATAAGCCATATCGCAGCCTCCCCCAAACCAACTTGTTTATTAGAAACCTCATCGCGTACCTGCCTGTAATTCCCCACAGTTAAAACAGTTCTACTGCATGCGCACTTCACAGCCATCACTCATCAAAACCAAAATCCTTTACCTTTAGCGTCCGGCAATTCTCGGAAACAGTGCGCACAGTCTGCGGCGATAAACCGTCCGGCGATTTTACGTTCAATTCGAGTAACACTTCCACCTGCGCCTTATCCACCGACGTAAGGTGGCTGATCACTTCCTCCACAAGCCGCTGGACGTCACGCCCGATACGGGTGGTGTCAAGCTGTGCCGACATATAGAAGCGGGTGTTCTTGGGGGCTACGGGCGCGGAGTCGTCTTCTTGAACCTCTTGGGGTTGGGCCTCGCTGCTGGTCCCTGATGCCGGGCCGGTATAAGTGGATGAACCGCCTTCCGTGCTTGCAGGAAAGGTCGTGCCGCTTCCTGTTTGTGCCGCGTTTTCAGCCTGACGCTTTGCCGCTTCTTCGGCAATCTGTTTCTGCGCCACGCCCACCTTTACAAGATAGCCGGAACGTTCAACGATGCCGACATACTGGTTGAACTTCAAGTCGATGTAGCGCGTGCCGTCGAAGCCGGATGCAAAAGCAAAATACTCCGTGGAATTCAAACCTGCGCGGATAGCCTCTTCTAATACCTTCTCACTTGCCAAACGCGGGAGGTAGCAATAGGTGCAGAGGTATTCCCAGAGCTTCTTGATATTGATGTTGTCGGACTCACGCCACAGCAAATTGTCCAGTTCCATCAGGAGTAGAGCCGGAGCCCATGTCGTGATGATGGCCTCATTCTGAAGCATCTTTTTGGCGGCTTTAGCGATAATGCCCTCGGCGCCGCCGCTGATGCGGATGGTATCCCATACGATGGTCTTCATATCTGCTTCTTTGTCGATATACGGCACAAGAAGCCAGCAGTACGCTTCTTTGATCCGCGCGTCTACTGTTACATTGCTTCGTCGTAGGTTGTTCTCGGTTTCACGGTTTTGCGCCGCATCGAGGTTCAAGTCTTCGCTGTCATCCTTGATGGATTTCCAGGCAAGGTAAAGTCGAACGGCTTGTTTCAGCGAGAGCATCAGGTCCTGGTCGGGCGCCACGAAAGCGAGCATATTCCGATAGATGCGCGGGGTGTTGCCACGATTGTTTAGTATATCCTTGACAGCCGTCATCGCGCTGTTATTCTGATTGGAAGCCTTGTATTCATCAGCGGGGCTTAGAATAACAAGGCGCGCCGACTGGTCGTCCGGTACATCGAGAGAGGATGAGGGGCAGATATGCATACCCGCAAACGGCTGTTCTTTCCGCAGTCCGCGCAGGCGGGTTTCGATTTCGTACTCCACGTCAGGAGCCGATACCTGAGTGGCGCGATCTTCCACGGTTTTGCGGAGTGTCGGGCGGGTGTCGTACCAGAAGCGGTCGCCGGAAGGGTTGGTGTAAAGATAGGCGAGCGACGAAGTAAGCGTATTCAGCGCGTCGTTGAAGTTGGCAATGTTCTCGCCGGGCTGAACCACGCCGAGGCGAATACGCGACGCTTCAATACCTCGCACATTCTGGTCGCGGACGGTCGGAGCACTGCCGAGCATGACCGTTCGCGCTACACGGCGTGCCGCGAGTTTGCTTCCGTAGCGTGGGTTGGCTTGATCTTTCTGATACGGTATGGAAATTTTACCGTCCACCTCGCGGTCAACAAGCGCGTTCCATCCTTCGGATAAATGCCGTGTCAATTCGTCGCGCACATTCGGCACGTCAAGCGGAATAGAACCGGGCATGATCATCAAGCTTGCGTCGTTGCCCATCCAAAGTTCATGAATGACCGCCGCCATCAAGCGAAGGACGCCGCGCGTCCGTTGAAAACGCTCCAAAGTCGCCCAATCCTCGTACAAACGGTCGAACACTTCAGGATGAATTGGGTAGCAGGAAACCATCCGTTCCTTATACTCAAGCTCCTTTGTCTCCAGCGGGAAATCACTCTGATTCTCATTATACATTTGGCTGAATTTCGCGCAGACCTTGTCGCGCCCATCCGGGTTCTTGCAGTCAAGGAACAGGCGGCGGCGTACAACTTCAAAGCCCTCGTTTGCCGCAACGGGTTTCCAAATCGACTCCATGCGCCCGAAGGTATGCTCTATGGTCTCAAGTGCGGTCTTGCCCGCCTCGCCGCCGATTTCAATATCGGATTCGGGGATAGAGGCGACCACGAGGCTGTTCTTGCTCGCCCTTGCCGCTTCAGTTATTTCCTGAATAAAGGAGATGAAATTGTCGAATGTGCCTGCGGGCAGACCCCTTGCGCCGTAAATCTTTTTGGCGTAGGCGACTACCTCGTCCATGAGGATCAGGCAGGGTCCGACGGCGTCAAACAGGTTTTTGAGCGCTTCCGAACCGGGAGAAACGCCTTTTTTGTCAGATTCCTTCACGTAATCGTATATATCCGGTTTGCCGGCTGCATACGCAAGCTGCGCCGCCATCTCGCCCCAAATGGTGTTGATGGTGATGCCGGGCATATTGCTGGGGCGCTTGCTCTTCGTGGGGTCAAGGGCAGTGCCGACCAGTACGGCCACGTTCGCTTTCGGCAGTGTCGCAACGCCCGCTCGCTGCAGTACTGGTTTCACGTTAGGGATTTTGTCAACAGAAATCCTGCCGCGCATCATATGGTAGAGCGCGAGCATACTGTGGGTTTTGCCGCCGCCGAAGGCCGTCTTTAACTGGATGACTGGTTCGCCGTCTTTACCGCAGACGCGGCGAAGCGACTGCTCCAATAGCCCGGTCATACCTTCGGTGACATAAGTGCGGGCGAAAAACTCCACGGGGTCGCGGTACTCATACGCGCCCTCGCCACGGGCAACCTGCGCCAGGTCGGCGGCAAACTCGGCGTTCTTATACCGCCCCTGGGCAACGTCGGGATGCGGCTCAATAACGTCGCGCCAACTGGTAAGCCCGCTGATGGGCGTGGTTTTCAATATGCCGGCGTTCTTCTGCTTTGCTACAGGCACGGCAGAGGCCTCCGTAACCGTTGTTGAGCCATTCGCAGTACCGTAGCGGGAGGTGCGGAGCAAATCGCGGATCTCCTCCGCGCTTTCGGACTCGATCTGCTCTACAAGGCGTGACATCGTATCAAGCGCGCGCCAGGTGTCGTCAGAAGAAAAATCCTCCATACCGAGGTGCGCCAGCTTATTGCGGACGCCGACCAGCTCCTTCGCCCAGGTACGATGGTCTATGGACAGCTTTTTGCGAAAAACCCTCTGCCAGTGTAAATCGAACAGCAGGAGGCAGCGGGCGATGTCGAGCGAGTCCACTAACTTCGCCCAGTCTCCGGAATACGGCAGATCGCGCTTCTGGTCGTCATAGAGCGTATCTAAGACAGCGGCATTCCACCATTCCTTGCCGAACTCATTCCCGAGTTCGCGGGCAACGTAGGGCGCCAAGACCCCGAGTAAAATCCGAAATCCCTGCGACACTTGCGAATGATTGTTTCCCATAACCATATCCCTCCCGCTCAATCGTTCGTTATATCGAACAGCGTCATTTGCCTTCCACTATTCTTCTGAGATTGCAGTTCCGCCGCCTTGGACTGAATGTCAGGCCATGCAATGACAAGCGAATTATAAGCATAGGCTTCGCCCGCCCAGCCCTTGCGCTCCGCTATTGTGAACAAGCGGTATGCCAGAGCCTTTGCCTGTTCCGGCTCGGAAGTAAAGATATCCGCCACGATCTGCGCCGTCCCTGACACGCCGTCCTTCTCCAACGCGCGGGTTAGCTGCTGTGTGAGCAGCCAGATTATCCGCTCGCCGTGTTCCACCTTTTCTGGGATTTCCTCCCGTGTCAGCAGACACACCACGCCTTTTTGCGCAAAAAGCACGCCGCGCGCCGCAAGTTTTTCCACCGATGTGTTTTTAGCCCGCGCCAGCACGTCCGCTTCGCCGAACCTCACGTCGTT
>JALHFC010000083.1 GCA_022839445.1 Pelotomaculum sp. | reverse complement strand
CCTTGGAGGGGGACTGTCCCCTTCTGGGGATTCCTGGAAGGGCGACTGGCCCTTCCGGGTATCCCCCTAGCAACATCAAGGGGCCGGCAAAACCCAAACCTGGCTATAAGCCCTGTGTCGTTGTCCCTTATTGCAAATGCCTATACAGGCGCGTGTCCTTATAAAGAAAATCTATTTCCCTTATTCTATAAACTCAATTATACTAGTTAGTATGCACACTTTTACAATTTCCAGTTAAATATGGGCGGCGCTAGTAAATTAATGCGGAACTTATTTGCAACTAAATGGGGAATTATCGTTGTTGGCGTTGTAATCGGCATATTAGCTTCCTTGCGACAGTTATGGGAAATCCAGCCGTTTTCAAGGAATTTAGGCCCCGGTTAGGATCAGCGCCTGTTGTTAGATTTATTCTAGGCGTTTTTCCATGATTGGAGCTCTTGTATTTCTCGGTTGCCCTTGGGCTACAATATTACCATAAGGCGGGTTTCTTCGCTAAACCCATCCCGGCGACACAGATATATGATATCATTAAGCATGTTCCACGCGCTCTTGATGAGGTATTTAGAAATGGAGAAAGAGGGTAAAGATTTATGGTGGATCGTCCCATGTTAACAAAGAATGCCCGGGCTGCAGGCTGAGCTTCTAAAATAGGTCCGGGGGATCTAACAGAGGTTTTGCAAGATTTAACCTTAACGAAGGATCCAAACCTACTCGTTGGGATCGATATGTCTGATGACGCCGGAATATATAGATTAACTAATGAAATAGCCCTGGTCCAGACCCTGGACTTTTTTACCCCTATCGTAAACGATCCCTTTGAATTCGGTAGGATTGCTGCTGCAAATTCTTTAAGCGATGTTTATGCCATGGGTGGCAGGCCGCTAACTGCAATGAATATAGTCTGCTTTCCCGTCAAGGACATGGATAAATCGATTTTACGTTCGATCCTACAGGGTGGTCTGGAGGTAATTCACAAGGCAAATGCGGCAATGATTGGGGGACACAGTGTTGAAGACCCGGAATTAAAATATGGACTGTCGGTAACAGGAATTGTCCACCCCCAAAAATTTCTGACCAATGCCGGCGCAAAGCCGGGTGATCTCCTTATTCTTACCAAACCTCTGGGGACAGGAATACTGGCCACTGCCCTTAAGGCAGGAGTGCTGGATGAAGAAACCACCAGGCAGATCACCGAGTTGATGGTTACCCTGAACAAGGGCGCTGCCGAAGCAATGGCAGAGGTTGGTGCAAACGCCTGTACAGACATTACCGGTTTTGGGCTGTTAGGACATTGCCTCGAGATGGCTAAAGCGAGTAATGTAGGAATAAAGATCAATACCAAAAAAGTACCGGTTATTCCCGAGGCTAAAACCTTTGCCTCCATGGGACTGGTTCCTGGAGGGGGTTATGCCAATCGAAGGTTTTGTTCTAAACGCCTGGAGATAGACCCATCCGTCGATCCTATTCTTATTGATGTTATGTCTGACCCGCAAACATCGGGGGGATTGCTTATATCTGTTTCAGAAAGCAAGGCTGATTCCTTGGTGCGAAAGCTGATCGAAAAAAATACCCCTTCTGCTAGTATTGTCGGGGAGGTTGTGAAAAAATTGCCCGGAATAATTAGATGCAGCTAAAACATGTGGAATGCTCGACAAAAAGTGTGGTGGACGGTCAAATTTATTATGCCCCTCCCAGTTGATACATTTGGTACATGGACCCGGAATACCCAACACTCCAGATACCCCCAAGGAGGGACAGTCCCTCATTATGTAAACTAGCCAAAAGCAACTTGCACCAAGCAACAAGGCCAACCACAATGAGGGACGGTAACGAAAGGCTTCCAACGTTTTGGGGGCCTATCCCCATTGTTTTACTTTTCCATAAAACCCTTCCACGCGGCACATTGTGTTTCCGGATGGATGACGGTAAAAGGTTCCTGCAGGACCACCTGCAGTGCATTGGTGTCGGGAGGTTTTTGCCCTGGGTTTAAATATGTGCGGGGGATAAAGCGAGCATGGAGGGAAAAACAATTATCAGCCTCCCCCACAGGGGCGAAAAACAACCCCATATTAAAACTGTTGATGTCCACACTTCGAAAGTAGGCAAACAAACGCTCCATTCCTGTAACAAAGTCCTGAAGTGTTTTTTCATCCAGTTCAAAAACTGACCGAACTTCCGGAAAGACAACCATAAATTCCCCCAAAACCCCTAGGGGTACGAAAGGGGTCAACCAATAACCCGCCCCCACTTGGCCGGCAAATCGTTCTCCTTGCTTTTTTTCCGTAGTGCAAAGTTCTCGCCAATAATTTTGACCGAATTGCCGGTAATAGTCCTTGCTTTTGGTCAAAGTTTTCCGGTAAAGATTGCCCGGAAAGCTGCTGCTGATCACTTGCAGGTGAGGGTGAATAAGACCTCCCCCGGAGGGGGGCATATAATTCCAGACAATGAGCTGGTAGGGGGGAGCATTTTCCAGAGCAATGATCCGGCGGAAAAATTCGAGCGCGGCCCCGAAAGCATCTTTTAATAACGCTGCTGTCATTTTCTCAAGGGGTACCACATGTGCTGTACTCATCACGGCCAGAGCGCTAAACTGATCATAGGGGGCGAGATTGGGCAAAATCGTTGTTTGGCCCTGGTGCAACCTTCCTTCCGACAATATGTCGGAGGGGTATTGAGGCGTGACTTTCTCAATATTTCCCGGGCAAAATGGGCAGCGGTTGCGGTTTTCTTGAGTATCCAAGGCCAAAAAATCTTCCTTTTGTGGTTTAATCATTCCAAGATGCGCCAGCCTGCCGGTTTCACCTGTTAAAGGATCGCGGCGTATCTCTATTTCGATTGTTTTATGTTGGAAACCCTCCCGGGGATCCAACAGGCTAGAGGAGACCACTTCTTTTTCGAATTTGAGCATGATTATCACCCTTTCACCTTCATAATTAACCCCGCGTAGCATCGATACCTTTTTTGGCGCCTTTAATGCAATGTTTTACCAAACCCCTACTCTTTCTTCCGGAGGAACATACATCCCGTCTTTTTCATTAAGACCAAAGGCTCTATAAAATTCATCGAAATTAACCACGGTGCGGTTAACCCTAATTTTAGCGTTGCTGTGCACATCAATGTTACTTAAATAATTGGCCATTTCCCGGGTTATGGTTTGCCGCCAGATAACGGCAAAGGACTTGAAAAATACTTGATAATCCGGATTCTCAAGCTGGGACAACACCTCAAGGCAACACGACAAACCCCCCAAGTCGGCGATGTTCTCAAATAAGGTCAGTTCGCCATTGTTTTCAATGCCTGCAACGATCTCCAAACCGTCAAAGAATTCTTGAACCCGTTTGGTCCTCTTTTGAAAATTGCGGTGATCATCTTCGGTCCACCAGCCGTTGGCATTGCCCATTTCATCAAATTTTGCTCCATTGTTGTCGAAAGCATGGGTAATTTCATGGGCAATGACCGTCCCGATCCCCCCGTAATTCCCGACCGCAGGGGCGTTGCTACTGAAAAACGGTTCTTGCAGTATTCCGGCCGGAAATACTATTTCATTGTTTAGGGGATTATAATAGGCATTTACTTCATAGACACTCATTTCCCAGGTACTCTTATCCACAGGTTGGCCTTGTTGAGCTATATTCTCACTAATTTCAGCCAGGTTAATCCTGCATACATTATTGAAAAAGCTACCGCCGTCCGCATAGGATTTGATGTCTGTATTATCCAGAGTTGCAGGCCATTTAGCCGGGTAGCCGACTTTAACATTCATATTATCCAACTTTCTTAGGGCTTTTTGTTTGGTCCCGGTACCCAGCCATTCCAGATTGCTAATCTTTTGTTTATACACCTCGATGAAGTTTGCAATCATCTCTTCTACATCTTGTTTGGATTGCTCAGAAAAATATTCTTCCACATAAATCTCTCCCAAATATGCCGGCATATAATCTTTTACCGCGATTATTGCCAGCTGTTGGTCACTTTTTACCCCTTCCACACCATAAACCCGAGCGTCAAACTCCTGTTCAACCTCGATAAATTTCTTGGAAAGGGTGCAACCGCAAGCACAAACAAATTTAAATTTTGCATAATCTTTTAGTAGTTTCAAATTCTCTTCATTAAAATACTGGGCCGATTTTAGCAGCAAACCTTCATCATCTACACAAACCCGATCAGGTAATTGGTACCCTGTGTCTGTAATTGTCTTTTTGATATCAAAACTAGGATATAGCGAGTCAAGTTTCTCCAGAGAATAAACATTATAAGTCTTCTCGATATCATAGTATTCCTCCGGATCTAGACTATTTTCAGAGAGTCCCTTTTCCAGAGCAAATATATTTTCGGATACACTTCGGGCGGTTGCTTCGTCTTCTCCTGCTAGGGTTAACAAGCGGGTAATAAACCTTATGCAGGCATCCTTTTTATCCGGGGATGTGTACATATCCTTATCCCAGGTAGGCGCCAAAGCTTCATGGCACATTATGTAACTGGAACTATCCTGGGGATCCTGATTTAAATAATAAAACAGCAGTTGTCCATAACCTGTTGCCCGGTTTATATTGATGTCGGTCTGAATCAATTGTTCTAGGCTTCCTGCCTGTTCATAAGCCTGCAGGTACTTCCTGACCGGCTCTACCCCTTGTTCATTCCTGCTGTCCATATCAAGGGCACTTTGATAAAAGTCAAATAGTTTTTGCTCCTTGGATCCCCGGGGCCGGTCTTTTTGCGACAGGGTATCCAGGATAGCGGAAATCCGGTTATCATTTTCATCCTTTAGCTGAAAGAATGTATTGTTGTGGGCCTCCCCTGCAGGAATCTGAGAACTATCCAGCCATTCCTTGTTGACAGCTGCATAAAAATCGTCCTTCAAATTGCTGCCTTCCAGAGCCCAAATTCTTTTAATGATATTATTCAACTCGGATTGGTCTATATTTTCATTTGCTCCCAGTTTCCCATCAACCGGGCTGTATAATATCCCTGCTTTTTTCAGCTTATTAACTTCTTCCGTTGCCCACAAGGGCAACTCATCAAAATGTTGGTCAAAAACACCCCTTCTCAGGTTATCACCCCGGGGTGATGGGAGATTCCCAAAAGCACGGCTAATTATGACCAGAGCTTCTGCTTTTCTGGCCGGCTCATCTTCACGTAAGGAGCCATCCTCATAGCCCAACATAATATCATTTTTCGAAACCCCTGGATTGTAATGGTCGGCCGCGTTTAAAACGATCCCGGCAACTTCCCCCCGGCTTAGATAAGGCGGCGTTTCCCCTGCTAAAACAAGAGTGGGGCTGACCGAAAAAACAAGAGCAACGATTACTAGCAAAGCAATAATCCGGCATTTGATGA
>JALHFC010000317.1 GCA_022839445.1 Pelotomaculum sp. | reverse complement strand
CCCAACGCAGGCGCCCGGCGTTCGCGACCAGGCGCCAGTTTGTTTCTTTCATATTATAGCATACCTCAGCAAAGCCGCAGACATTAAAAATAAAGTGAAGCAATCAATCGTCAGGAAATTTTCTGTAACTACACTTTTAACACAGGAAAAACTTTTCCCTAAAATAAATTGGCAATGTTAAAAAACTGGGTACGCGGTAACGGCTACGTGAAAAGTATAGAAAATTGTCACGATAAAATCAAGAATCAGCGACAAAAAAAAGGGTTTTGCTTTACGCAAAACCCTTTTTTCTTAATCTGTTTCGGGTAAGGAATATATCCACAAATTCATCCAATTGTATCTTCTCCCACACTTCCCTTTCAATGGGTAGAATGCGGGCCATGACTCCCAGGAGCACCACGTTAACCGCCCTCGGGTTACCGCATCTTTTGGCGATATTTACGGCGTCCACCACTACGGTGTCCGGCGCCACGGAGCGGATGTATGCGAAAATACCGGCCGGGTACTCCGCAGCCCCCACCAGCACGGGGACGGGGTAAATTTCCTGGTCATTGACGATCATCGTCCCGCCCGTCTTTAGATAAGGCAGAAGACGTAAGGCTTCCAGTTTTTCAAAAGCGACAATCAAGTCCGCCCCGCCTTCGGCAATGAGAGGAGAGTAAACTTTTTCCCCAAGGCGCACCTGGGTGACCACGCTACCGCCCCGCTGGGCCATCCCGTGTATTTCCGAAACTTTTATGTCGTATCCGGATTCTAATGCCGCGCGGGCCAGCACCTTGCTGGCCAGTATGGCGCCCTGGCCGCCGACACCAACAATCAAAACATCCACGGGCTTAAGCATTGGCTTCTCCCCCTTTCACCAGCGCCCCTTCCCGGCAAACCTGCACGCACAGGCCGCAGCCGGTACAGGCGCCGGGATCGACCCGGGCCAGCTTATTCTTTACCGAAATAGCCGGGCATCCCAGCCGGAGGCAAGCTTTACAGCCCTTGCACTTTTCCGCATTGACCACAACAGCGGGCTCAGCCGTCTTGGTCAAAAGAACACACGGCCGGCGGGAAACGATCACTGACGGCTCGCCTGCCGCTACTTCTTCCTGCACAGCCGCCCCGGTTTCCGCCAGATCCAGCGGGTCCACAACCCTGACCCGCTTCACGCCAAGCGCCCGCACCAGGGCTTCCAAATCCACAGCGGGCGCCGGATCACCCATCGGGGTGATTCTGGTGCCCGGTCATGGCAGTGGTGCGATTGTCCAGAATAATTACGGTACCGGCGCCTTTATTATAAACCATGTTCAAAAGCCCGGTAATGCCTGAGTGAAAGAAGGTGGAGTCGCCAATAACGGCTACGGTACGCCCGGCCATTTCCGGGTTCGCCTTCCCCACCCCGTGTGCGGCCCCGATGCTGGCGCCCATGCAGACGCAACTGTCCATGGCCTCCAGCGGGGGCAGCCCGCTCAAGGTATAGCAGCCGATGTCGCCGGTGACAGTCAGCTTCAGGCGGCGCAAAGTGTAGAATAACCCCCGGTGGGGGCAGCCCGGGCATAGCACCGGCGGCCGGCCGGGAACAGCCGGCGCAGCCGGCGAAACTGCCTGCGCCGGGGCAACCTCCCCTGCCGCCTTAATGATTCCCGCCTCTGCAAATTTTCTTCCTATGATTTCGGTGTTCAGTTCACCGGTATGCGGAATCAATTCCTTGCCGGAAACCGCAAGCCCCATCGCCCTGACCTGTTCCTCCATAAACGGTTCCAGCTCTTCCACAATGATTAGCCTCTCCACTCCACCCGCAAACTGCCGGATTAGCTTTTCCGGCAGCGGGTTGGTCAGGCCCAGCTTCAGTGTCGAAGCGTCAACAAGC
>JALHFC010000316.1 GCA_022839445.1 Pelotomaculum sp. | reverse complement strand
GCAAACCAAAACCAACCCGGCGCCGGTGCGGGGGAAATCTCAGCTGAGGCTAATAAGTCACAGCCTAGCGTAGAAATGGACCAAAATAAACCGGCGCCGTGGCAACAGGCCGGGGAGTCAAACAGCGCCGCCCGGGAAAATGCAGCGCCGGCCCCGGCCCCGGGTGATAATAAAACGGTTACGCTGCCTGAAAGTGGCTGCAATGTGTGGATTGCTATTGTCGGGGAAAACGGTGAAATGCTTTACGAGGCCGGACAGGTTGTTGTAAATAAAGATAATAAGTGGGGAATAACTGCCTTAGGCGCTCTTGATACCACCGGTATTTCTTATTTCACGGCGCCGACTTGGCCCGATTTTGTCGCCTCCATTAGCGGGCAGGCTAACAAAGGCACGGCAGGATGGATGTATTCAGTGAACGGTGAGGCGCCCATGCATATGGCGAGTAAACATCCGGTGAAAGCAGGAGATAAAGTGATCTGGTGGTACAGCAAAAGCATGGAGCAACCGATGCCCCTATGGGAGGATTTAGCCCGTTAAACCAGGCTGTTGGCATGGCGCCGGGGCATAACATGTCGTGTCCTTGCATTGGGGATGCTCTTTCATGGGTTATCGCGATCCTTGGAGCCATAACATTTAATTGATGATGCCCTATTGGCGCCCCGCGCCACGGGGCTATGCCGCAATCCGTAGGGGCTCGGCATGCCGTGTCCCTACGGTTAGTTGCTGTGGTCCGTGGGATTACGATATTTTCCCGGCGCCCGCCGGTCGCCGGAGGTTTGAATCTGTTCATGTGTGTAAAAATTTAAAGGGGCGGCAAAATTGCTCGACAATCTTTATTTTCATGATAAGGGACTTTTTTTGCAAAGTTTTCACCCGGCCGTAGCGTTGGTGTACCTTGTACCTTCTTGTGCTCCTTGCGCTTAGCCTGCTCTATGAAAACCCCCTTTATCTTTTGGCCCTGCTATTGCTCCTGGCTCTTTTAATCAAAGGTGTAGACGGGATAGAGGCATGGGAGGGGTTTTTGAAAATAGGCATCTTTTTGATGGTTATGGTTATGGTCATCAACCCTCTGATAATCAAGGCCGGCGCCACGATTATCTGGCACGGCCCGGCCGTGCCCTTATTGGGCAAGCTCGATATATCAATGGAAGCCCTGTATTTTGGGTTTGCTTCCAGCATCAGGCTGTTGATCATTTTGAGTATATTCTGTCTATACAACTTGATGGTTAACCCGGACAAAGCCATGAACGTATTTTCGAGAGCGGCCGGGAAATCAATCCTAATGATTGCCCTGTCCATAAGGATGTTCCCTACTATGGTCAGGAACTTAAAAAGGATAAAAGAAGTGCTGCAGTTGCGTGGCATTGATTTCAACAAAGGGAGCCTACGGGAGAGAATAAAGAAACAGTCCTACCTTTATAACATACTGTTATTGTCCTCACTGGAAGATTCGATGGAGATTG
>JALHFC010000082.1 GCA_022839445.1 Pelotomaculum sp. | reverse complement strand
AAAACCACTCCACAGGACAGGCGCGCCGCCCAGGGTGTGCTGTCCACTGTGCTGAAAGGCGCTCTGGAACTCCTTCACCCCTTTATGCCTTTTATTACTGAGGAAATCTGGCAGCGCTTGCCCGGCCACGGGGTGACCATTATGCGCGCGCCCTGGCCGGCGGCCCGCAAGGAGTTGGTGGACGTTGAGGCGGAAAAAGAGATGGGCGTGATTATGGAAGTGACCAAAGCCGTCAGGCACATCCGGGGCGAGATGAACGTACCCCCGGGCCGCAGGGCGCAGGTTCTGCTGGTCGCGCCGGAGAGCGCCGTCAGGGCCGTGCTGGAGAGGGGCAGTGAATATATGCAGGGGTTGGCCTGCGCTGAAATAAAGATATTCCCGGCTCTGGCAGAAGCGCCGGAGCAGGCGGCCCACGCCGTGACGCGCGGAGTTGAGATTTTTGTCCCGTTAAAAGGACTGATTGACATTGACAGGGAAATCGCCCGCCAGGAGAAGGAAATGGTTGCCGTAGAGAAGGACCTGGCCCGGGTACGGGGCAAGCTCTCTAATCCCGGATTTCTGGCCAAGGCCCCGGCAAGCGTGGTGGAAAAAGAGAAGGCCAAAGAAGAAGAGCTTTCCGGCAAGCAATCTGCCATCAGGGAACGGCTGGCCATGCTGAAATAAGTTAAGGGCGAGGCAAATTCTATCTTATCTTGGTGAAGGAGCGACAGGGTGAATTACAGCGAAGCGATGATGTTTTTGACCAATTTGACCAAGTTCCTAAAAATAGTACATGTCGGGGGCACAAACGGCAAAGGTTCTACCACCGCCATGCTGGCCGCTATTTTGCAAAAGGCCGGTTACCGGGCGGGCACATTCACATCGCCGCACCTGCGCTCCTACACTGAAAGATTCCGGATTAACGGGGCGGAGATAGCCGGGGAAAGTGTGGCTGAAATATTGAGCGAACTCCGCCCCCACCTGGAAGCCATGGTTAAAGAGGGGTTCGAGCACCCCACTGAGTTCGAAGTGAGCACCGCCCTGGCTTTTCTTTATTTTTTCCGCGAAAAAGTAGATTTTCTGGTCCTGGAAGTGGGGCTGGGCGGCGCCGTCGACTCCACGAATATAGTGACGCCCCTGGTTTCGGTCATAACCAACGTCGCCATGGACCACATGGATTACCTGGGCCATACGTTAAAAGAAATAGCGCGGGTCAAGGCAGGCGTCATCAAGCCGGGAGTTCCTGTGGTGACTGCGGCGGACGGGGTGGGACTGCAGGTTATTGAGGAAGTCAGCCAAAAAAAACATTCCCGGCTGATCCCGGTGGGGCGGGACGTCACCTGGGAGCATATATCCCTGTCAGAAGCAGGTCAGTGTTTTAGCGTCCGGGGGCGCAGGCAAAGTTACGAAAACCTGTCACTTCCCTTGCTGGGCCGGCACCAGCAGGTAAATGCGGCTACCGCCGTGGCGGCGGCCGAAGTATTAATGGAAACGGGCTCGGTGATTAGCGCCGGGGCGGTTAATGAAGGGCTTGCGGCCGTCCGCTGGCCTGCCAGGCTTGAGATGATGCGTAAAGAGCCCCCGGTGGTTATCGACGGCGCCCACAATTACGACGGCGCCAGGAGCCTGCGCCGGGCGCTGGAAGAACACTTTCCCGGCCGGCGCCTGGTTCTGGTGATCGGTATGCTAGCAGACAAGGAGCGGGCCAGGGTGATCGCGGAGTTAGCGCAGGCGGCCAGGGCAGTGGTGGTGACCAGGCCCAACAGCCCCAGGGCGGGAAACTGGCAGGAACTGGCCGCGGAGGCCGGCCGCCACGCCCCCTTTGTTTACCTGGTGGAAGATACCGGGGGTGCGGTGAATAAAGCCCTGTCCCTGGCCGGGCCGGATGATTTGGTGTGTATCACCGGCTCTCTCTACATGGTGGCCGAAGCGCGGGAACACCTGCTTCAATTACAAAACCTGATTCCACCTATTTCCCGGCCTTAAACCCCCTGGCAATGGCAATGACCAGCAGGGCCAGCGGAATTACCCATTCAAACAGGAAGGCGAACGGCGGCCAGCCGGATGTCATGTAGGCGCGGATTGCTGTTGAATTCTCTATTGATATAATCGACAGGGCGGTCAATATTACGCCCAGCGGTAAAACCACCGGCCTGTAGTCTTTCAGGTTGAATAGTTGCGCGGTTCCCAAAGCTGTGATGTAATAGAATATAGATAATTTTGTCAATATAGAAGACATCCAGAGAATGATTGTAAAAGCGTCGATACGCAAAAACCCGCCGACTAAAACCTCATTAGAAATCGTAAAAGTAGGGAATACCAGATAGGCGGTTGTGGGTCCGAAAATAGCCGTATTAATTACGGCGTCAACTGTCATAAACACCGCTATAACAATTATCGCCCAGGCGCCCAGGACCCTCCCTTTCCGGGGCTGCGCCAGGTACGGCAGGATCATTGCCAGAATTACCGCTTCCCCCGCCCAGGCTGCTGGAGTAATCGATCCGTGCAGAACCGGCGCCAGGCCGTTTTCAAGCACGGGCAAAAGACGGTGAAATTCTGCCTTTTGCAGGCCGAATAATAATATGAAGAAATAGGCGATAGTAATCCACGGGACAAGAAATTCAAACAGCCTGGCAATCACTTCTAAACCGGAACGTACCGCGTAGGCCGCTAAAAGGACCATAACTGCATTAATAACTATGACCGGGGTGCGGTGCATAACCTGAATTGTAATCATTTCGCCGAATTCCCTGACAATAAAAGCGTTGGTATGGATAAAAAAGAACAGGTAAAATATTGCCACAATTTTGCCTGGCCATTTTCCCAGGATAATTTGCAGGTATTCAACCAGGGTTTTTCCTGGGAACCGGCGGCCCAGTTCTGTGACGAGCAGGACGATGATGATCCCCAGGACAGCGGGGAAGACAGCCGTCAGCCAGGCGTCGCGCCCGGCGTATTTAGCGGCCATGGCCGGGAGAAACACTACCGCGGTGGCGCCGATACCGTTAAAGACAATTAAAAAAAACGCAAATGCGGATATTTTCCCCTTTTCAAGCATGAACCCCACCTCCCCCGGGATACATACGTATACCTGGCTTAGATATTATCCCTTTACGCGAAGGGATATATTCGTTATAAAGGCAAAAACTGGGGAAGTTGCCCGCTAAGAACCGTTTTTACATAAAAAAATGCTAACCAGCCATAATATTCTTAGTTAACACTGATAAAGTGTTTTTCTTTTTTTAGGGGGCCTGATCAGGACAGTGAACATACTATTTAGACTGTTTAAAAAAAAAGCAGCCGGGAAGCCGGGTCCTGACGGAAACCGGGCTTATAATGACGCAGAATTGGTAAGCGCAAAAATATCCAAGAGACTTAAAGATAACATAGCGTACCTTAAAGATGTTCTCGGCCCGAATATCGACATTGTTTTCAGGGAGTTCAGGCTGGGCGCCGGGAATAAGGAAAACGCCTGCCTGGTGTACCTCAGCAGTATGGTCGACGGGGACAGGGTCAGCAAAAACATTTTAAGAATGTTGATGCTTGTCGATGGGATTGCCGAAACTGATCGTCCGGCCGGGAATTTTATTGAATCAGTAAAAAAAACGGTTTTAGCCGTTGCCGAACTTCATTCCAACGCCCGCAACATGCAAGAAGTCGTAAGTGAAATCCTTTACGGCGGCATAGCAGTATTTGTTGACGGCTTCGATGAAGTTATTATTGTGGTAATGAAAGCCTGGCCGCAGCGGCCGGTTGAAAAAGCTGACGTTGAAGGGGTGGTGCGCGGCCCCAAAGAAAGTTTTAACGAAAACATCAGCGTGAACACCTCTCTGGTCAGGCGCAGGCTGCGCACGCCCAACCTGGTCATAGAGGGGCTCAACCTGGGGCGTATGACCAATACCTCGGTGGCCGTCGCCTATCTGAAAGGGGTGGTGTCTCCCGCGCTTGTTCAGGAGGTAAAGCAGAGGCTCGAACGGATTGACATCGACGGTATCCTGGAAGGCAGTTATATTGAGGAGTTGATACAGGACGACCCTTACACTCCCTTTCCACAGATGATCTATACCGAAAGGCCCGACCGGGTGGTGGCAAGCCTTCTTCAGGGGCGGGTATGCATTTTTACAGACGGTACGCCGATGGTGCTTTTTATGCCGGTTGTATTCCAGGACATGCTTCAAAATCCGGAGGACTATTACGAGCGGTATCACTATGCTTCCGCGATCAGGCTCTTACGCTACATGGGGCTGGCGGTCGCCCTTCTTCTGCCGTCCCTGTATGTTGCCGTAATCACCTTTCACCAGGAGATGCTTCCCACGCAGCTTCTGATCAGCATAGCTGCATCCCGGGAGGGAGTGCCTTTCCCCGCCGTGGTGGAGGCGCTGATAATGGAAATAACATTTGAAGCCTTGCGGGAAGCAGGATTGCGGCTGCCCCGGGCGGTAGGCCAGGCTGTCAGCATCGTTGGCGCACTTGTAATCGGGCAGGCGGCGGTGCAGGCCGGCTTCGTGTCACCGATAAAAATTATTGTGGTTGCCATTACCGGGATCTCTTCCTTTATGATCCCGGCTTACAACCTGGCCTTAAGTATGCGCCTGCTCCGCTTCCCAATTATGATCCTGGCTGCAACCATGGGTCTGTTCGGGGTCATGGCGGGGGCGCTGGCGTTGCTGATTCACATGCTCGGCTTGCGCAGCTTTGGTGTGCCTTACTTGGCGCCGCTGGCCCCGTTAAAAATTCCCGATCTTAAAGATGCCATGGTCCGGGCGCCTTGGTGGGCCATGCACCGGCGCCCGACGGAGATTGCCAAAAGGAATGTTTGGCGCATTGCCCCGGATTTAAAGCCACAGCCTCCCTCCGGAGGGGAGGCCGCCTTTGATAACGGTCGCGGCAATGCCGGTCCAGGCGAGAGGTCAACTAAAGGAGGCGGGGGCAGTAGCAGTGAGGAAGGGCATTAGGAAGCTGGCTTTGTGCATGATTATGCTTGCCCTGGTTTTAACTCATTCCGGCTGCTGGGATCACCAGGAGGTTGAGCACTTGGGGATAGTCCTTTCTATGGCCCTGGACCAGGCGCCGGATGGGAAGGTGCGGCTGACCGTCCAGGTGATCAGCCCCAGGGCTATGGTCGGCGGCGGTATGGCCAGCGGAGGCGCCGCCGGGGACGGTACCTCGTCGCGCGGCTTTCGCAATTCCAGCGTCGAAGGGAACACGGTTTTTGAATGTATCAGGCTTTTATCCCTGGAGTCGCCCCGCCGGCTTTACTTTGCCCACAACCAGACCGTTTTGATTTCCGAGGAGCTTGCCAGGAACAGAAATATCGCTGAGGTGCTGGATGTTTTTACCCGCATCCCGGAAACCAGGCGAAGTTGCTGGATTTTGATCTCCCGCAGCGACATCAGCAGTGTTTTTGAACTTGCGGGAGAATTGATATCTCCATCTTCGCAAAATATAATCAACTTGCTCGAACAACAGGAGGTAAGTTCCTTTTACCCAAAAATACAGGTTGGGGACTTTATGGAACTGCTTGAGACTGAAGGCGCGGATGCTTTTGCCCCCGGGATCCAGGTGGCGCCTAATAGGGTTGAAATGAGCAACAGGTTAGCCGTGGATTTCCCCGTTGACGACGCGCGGCCAAAAGCAATCGGTTTTAATTTTAAAATGGGCGAGACTGCAGTTTTTAAAGGGGACAGGCTGGCCGGCTGGCTAAACGAAAGGGAAAGCCGGGGCCTGCTCTTGGTAAGGGGCGAAGTAAAAGGCGGGGTGGTTAACTTGCCCTGCGCCGGGGGTGCAGACTATGAGGGGTACGCGGGCTATTCCTTTGATATAATGCACAACAGCTCCAGGATAGAGCCCGAGTTGACGGGTGGTGAACTGGACATCAGAGCTAAGATAAGTGTGCAGGCAAATATTGCAGAAGCAAAATGCCAGGGGGAACTGGACCGGCCGGATGTGATCGAATCCATTGAACGGGCGCTGGCCGCTGCTGTCCGGCAGGAGGTAGAGGCGGCCCTGGACAAAGCGCAGCGCGAGTATGGCGCCGACGTGTTCGGGTTCGGGGAGGCGATTCACCGCAAGTATCCCGGTATATGGAAGGAGATCAAGGACAACTGGTGGGAGATTTACCCCGGATTGCCTGTCTACGTTGAAGTTGACGCCAAGATCAGCCGCACCGGGCAATCAACCAAACCAGTGCGGGCGCACCA
>JALHFC010000081.1 GCA_022839445.1 Pelotomaculum sp. | reverse complement strand
CCTGCGGTATTTTGCGGTCAATACCTTTCTTGTCAATTTTGACAGCTATGCCGGAAGAATGAAGCACAATTATTACCTGTACGAAGAAAATGGTGTGTTTACGATTTTACCGTGGGATTTCAACCTTTCCTTTGCGGGACATGAAATAAATAACGCCGAAAGCGCTGTGAATTTCCCCATCGACACACCGGTTACAACTAGTTTAAGCGAACGACCTCTGATTGGAAAACTGCTTGAAGTGCCGGAGTATAAGGAACTTTACCATAAATATTTAAGAGAAATTGTGGCAAGTTATTTCGGCAGCGGCTTGTTCAAAGATAAGGTGCAAAAGGTGGACGCATTGATCAAAAACTATGTCAAAGATGGGGCCGCGAGTATTACAGCCCAGTTAGCGGGAGCGCTGCCTTCAACTTCAGCGCAGCAAGGCAACAATACTCCTAATCAAAGTACCACCTCCGCCGGTATTGATTTAAACGCGCTTGGGGGTATGGGCGGCATGGGCGGTGGTATGAGAGGTGTTGGCGGCGAAGGCGCTAGGCCGGGTGGTGAAATTCGGGATAATAACCGCGATTTTCCTAACCTGGGCGGCAGAGCTTTTCCCGGTGATCAAAACAATAATGGAGCGCCTCCGCCTAACGATGTAGGCGGTCCCCCGCGCGACGGGAAGATGCCGAATCAAGAAAATATGGCCGAGATAATGGAAATTATGCAAAACGTTGAGGGTGGCGAACTATCAAATGAACAGATTGCCCGGCTAAAAGAATTAGGACTGGACGATAACATGATGGAAAGAATGAAAAATATGCCTGCCGGTATGCAACGGCCTGATAGAGGTAACGGCGGGGCTGGCAATGCGCCCGGCAATATGAGAAACGGCCCAATGGGCGATAACGGGGCAGGCAGTAATCCGCCGGTACGGTATTTATTTTGCTTGGATTGTTATTTGTCTGGAGGTTTAGAAAACGAAAATATAGCAGCCGATAAGGGCAAAAGAATGCCATAAATTGATAGCAAAGGTAAAAATCAAATTGCAAGGGTTGAAAGAGGTAGCAAGGGTCTATGAGTAAAATCTTAGAGGCAATTATCCCGCAAAAAGCGGCAAGCCTGGTTCATATCGAAGCGCTCCGCTATAAATAGTAAAAATCACTCGGCCCGGTTTCCATGACGGTATTCTTACACGGTTTACCTGTGTATGGATGCCGTTTTTGTTTTTTAAGCATTTATTCAGCCATTACTCCGGCAATGCCCGGTTGCCGTTAAGGGTTATAAAATTAGCTATTTTGTTGACAAATAATGTGGCCGGTGATATGTTAAGTAAAATAAGACATGTAAGGCAGGTAAGTAAATATGTATAAAGTCATTGTTTCCTCAAGAGGGCAGGTAGTAATACCTTCTAAACTCAGGAAAGGGTTAAACATCAAAGAGGGGGATGTCCTTTCAGTAGACATTGAGGGAGGTAGCAGGTTGGTATTTAGGGTCAACCGGAAGGATAGGTCCAAAAAAGGTGTGGTAGCGCAAACGGCTGGTTTGCTGTCGGATATGGAAATGAGTGGTTTGGAGTATGTGGAAAGCATCCGCAAAGGTTCCGGTAGGAGGCTGGACGGGTTTGAAAATTGTTAGCGATACCAACATAATCATCGACCATTTACGCAATGTTCCCCAAGCAACTAGATTCCTGGAGGAAATTGAAAACGGCAGTTTCGACGGATTAATATCTACGATCACTATACTGGAACTTATGGCGGCTCCGAGAATGACCGAGCAACGTGTTGGGGCAATAAAGACACTGGTTGGGATATTTGAGCAGGTTCCGGTAGATGAGCAGGTGGCCACTGTTGCCGGTAGGTATCTGGCCAAATTCCGCGCCTCACACGGGTTAGAACCCATGGACGCAATAATTGCAGCGACAGCTTCAGTTAACAAAGCTGTTTTATTTACGCTAAATACAAAGCACTTTAAATTTATTGAAGGACTGCTTGTAATAAACCCCTACATTGTTAACGAGTGATGTAGGGGTTTTCGGGGACGCATGTCCCCCTGTTTTATTTACCGGTCCTGGCGGGCGGGCCGGGGTTAAATTATCGCAGTTGTTTTACGAACTGTGCGGGGGTTATTCCTCTTTGGCAAACTGGTCTTTCCCCACACCGCACAGCGGGCAGGTCCAGTCTTCGGGTAGTGCTTCGAAAGGTGTGCCGGGCGGGACGCCATGTTCGGGGTCTCCGGTTTCTGGATCGTAAACGTAGCCGCATACTGAGCAGACATATTTGCCCACTTTACTTTGCCCACTATTTTCTTTTATAGCGAGTTGAGGAAGTGGCGCTGTTTTAGGTATGCCTCCTTTTTTCACCTGATGATAATAGGCATAGGTCAAAGGCTCACCTTCACTTAAGGTTTCCGCGCCGGTGACTTTGCCGATAAAGATGTCGTGGGTGCCGGCGTCAACCACCTGGATTACTTCGGCTTCAATATAAGCTAAAATACCGTCCACCAGGTAACATACCCCTGTGCTCCCTTGTTTATAATTAATTCCTTTAAACTTGTCTACTTCGCGGCCGGACTTAAATCCAAACTGGCTGATTAAGGACAGGGGAACATCCTGGGCAAGCACAGACACTGTAAAAAGTTTGCTTTCCTTCACAAACTGGTTTGTTAAATTATTTTTATTAAGGCTGATGGCGATGGTTAACGGATCAGTAGAGATTTGGAAAACAGTGTTGGCCACCTGGCCGTTATGACGGTTTTCTTTGCGAGAGGTAATGATATAAAGACCGTAACTGATTTTGTGCAAAGCTTTCAGGTCCATTTTTTCAACTCCTCATACAATAATTTTACTACAAAGCGACATTTTGTCCCCGCTGGTCACCCCCATTCCAATTATTTTTGAGGTCACTCTTCACCGGTCTTTGATATTGTCCCCTTCCTGGCATTCGGGGCAAATTCCGTAAAAATAAATCATATAATTTTCCAACAGGTAGCCCTTGATGCTACACGGAGTTTGTATTTCCAAAGGTTTAATATCTAAATCAAAAACAGATTCACAAATCCGGCACAAAAAGTGACCATGAGGGATAGGATTCGGATCAAAACACCTTTTCCCAGCCTTTATCCTTATCTCATGCACTTCCCCTGCTTTTACCAGCACCTCTAGGGTATTATAAACTGTTGCCAGCGATAGCGAGGGGTACTGAGGTTTTAATTTGTTGTATATATCCTCCGCAGATGGGTGTTTTGTATTGCCTTCAAGCAGGTTTAAAATAGCCAGTCTTTGGGGGGTCAATTTAAGACCAAGTTTTTTTAGCGTATTTTTTGCCATTGTAATTTATACCTTTACAAGATTGTAATTATTATAATCTAACAATTTAATTTTGTCAACTTAAAAATTAATATGGGTTGTAAAATAGCCCTTGCAGATTAAACTATTTATCCTGTATAATCATCAAAGATCTGTTGGTTTATTAACTGTTTTCCATTAATATTACAGGCTGCCGTCCTGTTAAAGATGGCAGCCTGTATAAGTTTTTATCTTGTCGAACCGTTAGATTATTGGATTGTCATTTCCTTGGCGCCGCTCAAGTCCGGGGTATTGAATGGGTCGCCAAGACCGCTAATGGTGATATCACCATTGAGTTTCATTTTCATATGGACTTCTTGTGGTTCGCCGTCTTGTTGCTCCCCGCCTTCCACCACGGGCTCGGGGTTCTTCATGGTCATTTCGATCCGGGCGTCAAAGCTGATGATGTCGCTGATCAGTGTTTCCTTATTGATCAAGACCGAGTAGTTATATTCCATGACGGCGTTTTCAAAAAGTTCCTGCATTTGTTTTTGCATGTCCGCCGGGGCGTCGGGGGCTAAGTCTTGTGGCATTCCCTGTGCTGCTTGCTGGAATAAATTTTGATAGCCTTGTCTGAACTTGTCCATATCCAGGGTAGCGTTTAAAACATAGTAGTCTGTGCCGTTAACCGTCACATCGTTACCGTAGTTCAAAAGAATTCCCATTTCCTTCATCTGTGCAACTGCCTTCAAGGGGTCGGACTGGATATCCTGTTGTTGTTTCCAAAATTCGGGAGTGAAAGGTACATCCTGGACGATCCAGCTTTGCCCGGGAATCTTGATGTACATTTTTTCTTGGTCTAAATATGTTTCTACAACCATTTCCGGGATATTGTTTTCGACAACGGGTGTGATTGTCTGGCTCAGATATACTTGGAAAGGATCGTTTTGAATTTGGCCACTTAATTTTGAGGTGATGTTTTTGGGGGCTTCATCAACGGCCTTTCCGTCTGCGGTGATGTCCATGTCGATGTTGAACAGGCCTTCCATGGAGTACGTGTTGCATTCCAGGCTTGCCGCCGTTGACTTAACCAGCAAGTCGGACACCGACATGCCGTCCCTGGTTTCATTGCGGGTTAACGTGACCAAGCGTTGCCCCCCATCCCAGCCGACTTCAAAACCAAAGGCGCTGCCGACGGCGCGTAGGGGAACGAAAATAGTATTCCCTACTTTGAGCGGCTCAACAGGAAGTGATATGAGCTTGTCCCCCAACGAGGCTTCCTTTTCCCCTATAGATAGGCTTAAGGTCTCCCCGTTCTCAGTGATGGCGAAGTCGCTGGCGTTAGACACCCGGACATCGGCCCCGGCAAGGCGGGCGAAATTGTCCACAGGGATCATGCAAGAGTCGTTTTCAATATACAGTCCGGGCGCCGGTACCATGTCGCCGTTTACTTGTAACTGGACGTTATCAGCGGCAAAAGCGCTAAGGGAAGCAGATACCATTAAAATCACCAAAGCCAGCGTAAAAATGTGCTTCCTTTTCAAAAGACCACCCCTTCTAGATATTATTAAAGTTTTAAGCGCAGCTTTGCACCCCCTTTTATCATAATAATAACACATCTAAACAAAATATTGGGGCAGGAATTTTTAGCAAAAAGAGGGTTTGGGTGTTGGTTGGAAAATTAATTCTAATAGATTACAATGCCACCATATTTTATTGGTTAGATAATTCCCAAGCATTTTACAAAATATTATTAAAAGTTCATATTGACATTTTTCGATAGGGCACATATTATTAACATATCGAAAAAGTTGAATGTGAGGTGCGCATATGGATGAAATTTATTATAGAAGGTTCTAGGGTATTTAAAGCGTTAGGCGACCCCAAAAGGGCGATGATTGTTGATATGCTCTCTTGCGGAGAATTATGTGCCTGTATGATCTTAGAGAAGTTTCAAATATCCCAGTCCACCCTCTCACATCATATGAAACTGCTGTGCGAGTGTGGTTTGGTTGTTGGACGAAACGAGGGGAAATGGACGTATTATTCTCTTAGTGCCGACGGCATTGCCAAAACAAAGCAATTCTTTTGCGACATCACTTCCGGCAAGGAAAATTGCATTTGTAAGGAAATGAACCCGGATCGATGCTGTAATGATTAAATAAACAGACATTAGAGGTGGCTGTACGGTGTTTATATTTAAATGGCTTAACAATCAATTGCTAAAGATGCAATGGCTGTCCGATCTGGCCCAAAAGTTTGTAGAGCAGGTTTTGGGGCTTAGTGTCCAGGATAGACTTGGTGGGAGTATTCATTTTTTCGTGTACGATGTTGTGAAAATACTTCTATTACTTTCTGTGCTTATTTTTACAATATCCTACATCCAAAGCTTCTTTCCCCCTGAGAGAACAAAAAAAATATTAGGCGGATACAAGGGGATGACAGGAAATGTTTTAGGAGCTTTGCTGGGTACCGTAACGCCCTTCTGCTCTTGTTCATCGATACCGTTGTTTATTGGATTTACCAGTGCCGGCCTGCCATTGGGGATTACATTCTCATTTTTAATTTCATCTCCGCTGGTTGATCTGGCATCCATCCTTCTTCTCGCCAGTATATTTAACTGGAAGATAGCCTTCGCCTATGTTGTTGCCGGGCTTATTCTTGCCGTGATTGGCGGGACCTTCATCGGCAGAGCTAAACTAGAAAATTATGTAGAGCCTTTTGTTTATAGCAATGCAGCGGTTGATATAGATCAAGAGGCATTGACCGTAAAAGAGCGACTTGACTATTCCAGAGAACAAGTGCTTAATATTGTCAAAAGAGTATGGCTCTATATCCTGATTGGTGTCGGCATTGGCGCTGTCATTCATAACTGGATACCTGAAAATGTCATATCTGCGGTGCTGGGGCAGGACAAGTGGTATTCTGTATTTATTGCCGCTATTGTAGGGGTCCCGATGTATGCAGATATCTTCGGCACTTTGCCCATAGCCGAAGCATTGGTCTATAAGGGGGTAGGTATCGGAACCGCCCTTTCCTTCATGATGGCGGTGACCGCGCTTTCCCTTCCTTCTTTGATCATGCTCAAAACAGC
>JALHFC010000315.1 GCA_022839445.1 Pelotomaculum sp. | reverse complement strand
CGGTAAACGGAAGCCATGTTCTGGATACGAACGCCGTATTCTGCGCCCGCAACAGCGCCCTTTACATGGATGCGGTAAGTGCCTTCGCCCATGCCGGGCAGGTTGCCCTGATAATCATTCCACTGGCTGGGGGCTTCCACGAGGAAAAATTCTTCAATCCCTTTTTTTATATCAGCGGCTGTAAGTAGTTTATCCCAATAAAACTCCCATTCTCCGGCCAACTGGAAAGCCTTGCCGATATCTCCCTCCCAGGCCGACAGATCCAGGACACCTTCTTTGAAATGCGGTCTATATAAATCAGAACGGTGCGCATTGACATATAAAGCGGCTATGGCAGCCAGGCCGGCCAGTAATGGCAGTATAACCCGTACAGCCTTTTCCCTAAACATGAATGCTCACCCCTGCTGGGTATCAGATAAAAAGAAATTTTATTATCTGCCTGCCGCTTTTCTAATTTCTTGCACCGCCGCGGTGATGTCGCTTGCGCCGAAGATGGCCGACCCGGCCACCAGGATGTTGGCGCCGGCCTGAACAACCGCGGCGGCGGTGTCCCGGTTAATCCCGCCGTCTACCTGAATATCGGAGCAGAGTCCCCGCTCATCCAGCATTTTCCTGACAGCTTGAATTTTCGGCAACATTTCCGGGATAAAGGCCTGCCCGCCAAACCCGGGGTTAACAGTCATCAAAAGCACCAGATCAACCATAGGCAGTATGTATTCAATCGCCGCGGGCGCAGTAGCCGGGTTTAAGGCCACGCCGGCCTTGGCGCCTTTTTCTTTGATCAAGGCCACAGTACGGTGCAGGTGTTTCTCAGATTCCGCGTGCACGGTAACAAGATCAGCGCCGGCATTGATAAATTGCTCAATATACAGGCCGGGATTTTCAATCATCAGGTGCACATCAAAGCACATTCGGCTTTTTGGCCTTAATGCTTCAACCACCAGGGGGCCGATGGTAATATTGGGCACGAAGTGGCCGTCCATAACGTCAATGTGAAGGTATTCCGCCCCG
>JALHFC010000314.1 GCA_022839445.1 Pelotomaculum sp. | reverse complement strand
GTAATCCGCTACAATATGGCCGTCCCCAATTAGATTATACTTGTAAATAACCAGACCCTCCAGGCCGACCGGGCCCCTGGCATGGATCTTACCCGTGCTTATACCCACCTCGGCGCCAAGGCCGTAGCGAAAGCCGTCGCTAAAGCGCGTAGAACAATTCCAGAACACATTGCCCGAGTCAACCAGGGCCATAAACCGGCCCGCCTTGTCCCGGTCGCCCGTAATAATGCTGTCGGTGTGACCGGAGCCGTAATTGTTAATGTGGTCAATCGCTTCATCAACGCCGTTTACCACTTTAACCGACAGCTTGTAATCCAGGTACTCCGTCTTCCAGTCTTCTTCCCCGGCCAAATCCACTGGAATAATTTCCTGTGTCCTGGGACAACCGGTTATTACCACCTGTTTTTTATCAAGCGCCTCCTTCAATGCGAGCAAGAACCCGGCAGCCGCCCTTTCATGCACCAGCAGGGTTTCCGTCGCATTGCAGACAGCCACATACTGGGTCTTAGAATCCACTACAATTTTAACCGCCATTTCCAAATCGGCATCTTCATCGACATAACAGTGGCATATGCCGTCTGCGTGCCCCATCACCGGAATCCTGGAATTATCCATAATATACCTGACAAATTCGTTTGAACCCCTGGGTATGATCAGGTCGATATACTCGTCCATCTTCAGCATTTCACCGCCGGCCTTTTCTGTTGCTTTGATGATCACATCCGCCAGGATACGGTTGGTTTCCATCGCCTCGGAACCGCCTTTTAGGAGCACGGCATTGCCGCTTTTCAGGCAAAGGGTAGAAATTTGCACCAGGGCGTCGGGCCTGGATTCGAAAATTACGCCGATTACCCCAATCGGGCAGGTAGTTTTATACAACTCCAAACCCTTGTCCAGCTCGTTGGCAAACAAAGTCTTGCCGACCGGATCTTCTAAACCAATGAGGCTTTCGATCCCTTCCACCACATCTATTATCGCCACTTCATCAAACTTCAACCTTTTTAAAAGGGGCGCCGGCAGGTTTTCCTTTTCACTCCTGATTAAGTCCTCCCGGTTGGCATTGACGATTTCATCCCGGCGGTCCGTCAAAGACCGGGCAATTTGCGCCAGCGCTTTGTTTTTCAGCTCCCCGCTCATGGCAGCCAGCCCAATGGAAGCTTCCTTCACCTGGCGGGCGGTTTCATTCATTTGCATACAGACATCCGCCTTTCCAAACATATTTAACCGTATTTAACCAAGGGTGTCAAGGGGACGGGGTGGTTGTTGTCACCCTCGTCAACCTTATGCGGTAAGCAAACGCCCGGTCCCTTCCAACATAATTTCGATACCGGATTCTTTAATCCTTCTTCAATTACTCTTCCACCGTAAAGTGTAATAGAATCCCCTGCCGGAGATTTGTGCCGGAAGAAGATTTTATCCCCGGCTCTATATATAAGGTATAGCACTGCCCCGGTGTATACGCAGCGTTAAAATTCACCACAATAAATGTTTTCTTTTTGTAAATGTCATAAGATTTTTCCAGCTTAATAGGATGATACTCATTGGTTGTATCATTATTTACATGAATATTTGCATAGCTTATCGTATCGAGATCCAGCTCCTGATTAAACTCAATTTTCCAAACTTTGTCCCATTTAACCTTAATGGGCGCATCTGTCCACACCTTGTAATCCCCGGTGCTTTCGGGTTTCAAAAAATTATC
>JALHFC010000080.1 GCA_022839445.1 Pelotomaculum sp. | reverse complement strand
TATCATGTAAAAATCCTTCCGCAGAATTTAAAATTTACGCTTTAAAATAAAAAAAGCCCCCGATAAAAGGGTCAGTCCCTCAAGATAAAATAAGGACCTAAAAAGTCCTTATTTTATGTATTTTCTAGCTCTTTCATTTGGTAGCGGCGCAGGGACTTGAACCCCGGACACCACGGGTATGAACCGTGTGCTCTAACCAGCTGAGCTACGCCGCCGTATTTGAGAAGTTTGATACGAGAAGTGGGAGGTGAGATTTCTTGTTGGAATTCGCCTTGGCGAATTCCTTCTTAATCCCACTTCCAACCTCTCGCTTCCCACTTCTCATTCTGGAGCCACTAACCGGGGTTGAACCGGTGACCTCATCCTTACCAAGGATGCGCTCTACCTACTGAGCTATAGTGGCATATTGGTTGCGGGAGGGGATTTGAACCCCTGACCTTCGGGTTATGAGCCCGACGAGCTACCAGCTGCTCTACCCCGCGACGATCCAAATTTTATTATATCAAACATAAAGCCCTTTTGCAAACAATGCAACATTACTTAGTGTTATTGGTGGAGGGGGCTGGATTCGAACCAGCGAAGGCGTCGCCGGCAGATTTACAGTCTGCTCCCTTTAACCACTCGGGAACCCCTCCGTATTTAGATGTGGGAGGTGAGAGGTTGGATGTGAGAATTTATTTGTTGGAATTCGCTAAAGCGAATTCCTCCTTAATCTCACCTCTCATTTCCCACTTCACACTTCCAAACTGGAGCCGACGATGGGACTCGAACCCGCAACCTGCTGATTACAAATCAGCTGCTCTGCCAATTGAGCTACGTCGGCAGTGACACAAGAATTATTGTACGTGATTTTTAAGCCAATGTCAAGCGTTAAAAAAGACCTTTAAAAATGGGCGCCTGATTAAAAGTCTTATTCTTCGCCATTTCAGTTGTAGAACATTAAATTAATAAATCCTCATAACAACATTAACTGACTGGTTAATCATCCCTTTTTTCGAGGTAACGTTCCAGTTTTCGTTTGACTCTCTGCAGGGCATTGTCAATTGATTTGACGTGGCGATTAAGGTCTTCGGCTATTTCTTGGTATGATTTTCCTTCCAAGTATGACATCAGGACTTTCCATTCCAGCGAACTTAAGATCTCACCCATTTTTTCCTCTATATCATCAAACTCTTCCCTGGAAATAATCAATTCCTCGGGATCTGTAATTTTAGAGCCTGAGATAACATCCAGTAAGGTACGGTCCGAATCTTCGTCATAAATAGGTTTGTTAAGAGATACATAGGAATTTAAAGGAATATGTTTTTGTCTGGTTGCCGTCTTAATCGCAGTAATGATCTGGCGCGTAATACAAAGCTCCGCAAACGCCCGGAACGACGACAACTTGTCCATCCGGAAGTCGCGAATAGCCTTATATAAGCCAATCATACCCTCCTGGATAATATCTTCCCGGTCAGCTCCAATTAAAAAGTAGGAGCGGGCCTTAGCCCGGACAAAATTCTTATATTTGTTAATCAAATACTCTAGAGCATTATCATCACCTTCCCGCGCAAAATCAACTACCTCCTCGTCAACTAAAACCTGATACCCGTTAGGAACCTCCCTTTGGGCCTGAAGACTCACATTATCCCCTCACTCTTCTCATTTCCCCACAATAAAAATAAAAATCCTTTCCTCTCTTGCACGAAACCGGGCAAAAAATTGTGGACAGTTTTTCTTTTTCGCAGGTTAAAGCATTGTTCAAGGTGAGTTTTATAGTTCTAGTTTCCAAACTTAATTATAACGAAGGGGCTACAGCTCGTCAAGGTGAAAATAGTACAAGCCGCGAAGGAAGCAAAAGAACAACCATGAAAATGCTTTACACAGCAGAACGGATGAAAGTATCCATTTGTTTCCGTACTTTCACATTAACCGTCCCCCTGCTTCACTTCTTTCCCCGGCGCAATCTTTCCAATTTAGACCTGACCTTGTCTAAAAGACGGTTTTCCAGGTAAGCGTCTACTGGTAAGTTCCTTTGGTAGCGCTCCCTGCTTTCATTTTTGGTCTTGTTTATATTGGCGCGCAACTCACCGGGCGTTACACGATATGCCCCCCTTCCGAAAACTATCCCCTGCTCGGCGCAATCCGAAGTAGCAACATGGACAATCCCCTTTTTCAATAGCTCGCCCACCATGCTTTCAATAAAGGTATCGGCGGTTTCTCCCATCTGGGTATAGATTACCTCTATACCGTCGATGACTTCGGTCCTTTGAACGGAGCCCTTGACAAGATGAGCGTCAAAAACTACGTAGATTTTTTGACCGGATAACGGGGAATGGTTGGCCAATATCGACACCAGCCTGGACCTGGCATGCGCCAAGTCGGTATCTTTGATCTTTTCAAACTCAGGCCAGGCGAAAATGATATTGTAGCCGTCAACCACTAAAAACTCCTTCATCTTTTAATGCCTTTCTTCTTTGCCGTAACACTTCATAGGCAAGTAGGGCAGCAGCGACCGAGGCGTTTAAAGAATTCACCCGGCCGTTCATTGGCAATCTGACCAGGACATCGCAGCGCTCCTTAATGAGGCGCCCAAGCCCCTTATCCTCGCCCCCGATTACCAGAGCCATTGGGCCGTCAAGACGCGCGTCCCAGAATATTTCATTGCCGCCTGCGTCCGCGCCGGCGATCCATAACCCTTTTCTTTTTAAAACATCAATGGTTTGGGCAATATTGGCTACCCTGGCCACAGGCATATATTCTATAGCCCCCGCAGAAGACTTGGCCACGGCAGGTGTCAACGGCGCCGAACGGCGGCGGGGTATAATCACACCGTGAGCCCCGGCGGCGCAAGCAGTGCGGAGAATCGCCCCCAGGTTATGGGGATCGTGGATTTCATCCAGAATAAAAAGGAAAGGCGCCTCCCCTGGTTTCACACTTACCAGGATGTCCTCAATATCTACATATTCTCTGGCGGCCACCAGGGCGACCACACCTTGATGAGACGCCTCGGGAACAAATTTGTTCAAGCGCCGGCGGTCCACTTTCTGGACCGGTATGTTCTTTTCCCTGGCTTTTGTAAATATCTCCTGCAAAGGACCGGATAAAACAGCACCGGCAATCATGATCTTATTGATAGGCCGGTCGGCCTTTAAAGCCTCGCGCACGGGGTTGCGCCCGGCAATGACATCATCCAGTTGGGTCCTCTCCTTTTTTGTCCTTAGTTTTTGATTTCCTGGCTTTCTGCAACAACTTAATGACCTCATTTTTAGTGAATACTTTTCCACGGCAACCTTCATGCTGCATTTCATTTTCAGGGCAATAACCCAGGACAACACAATTAGGCCCGGCGTTCGCGAAAAGATCCGGCGCCGCTTCTTGGCATAGCTCCAACATTTTATAGGCCAAGTCTCTTATTTCAGTTTGCGCCCTTTGGCAACAACGAATTGCAAACCAATCCAATAAAGCATGAGCATTCATACCTATTATTGCTTTAAATTCCGTCGCTTGGGGTTTTAAATACCTTAATTCTTCTTCCGGGAAACCATTTTTAACACCGGCCTCATACCAGTTTTCTATTATATCCAAAATATCATCTACACCCACCAAGTAATTCAGCTCGATCTCGCCTTTGGGGATGTAGTTTCCTAACGGAGTTCCGTCTGATAAAGTCAGCGAACTTACGGGTAATTTATAGCTTGTTTTATTATTTTCAATATGCTTGGGTATAACCACATCAAATGATCTTTTACCGTACTTATCCATACGCCCGGTTTTAATCATATATGAAGCTATTCTTTTTCTAACTAACTGTACCTCTGTAACACGGGCATAACCCTCGATACCAAAAAGAAAATAATCAAATTCGACGGCTGCCTTATGCCCGCTGTTTAAAATTCTTAAAACGATTTCTTTAGAATACGGCGCCGCTATAATTTCATCCAATGATTTCTCGGAGCCTACAAACCTAGCTGCTAGATCGGTATAGATTTTACCTCCACCGGCAATAAGCCCAACCTTGCCTTCGCCAACGTAGCTTTTTTTCAAAACGGACCACTCTCCAAAATATTGCTCACCGGTTGTTTTCACTCACCACTTGCAGCGCCAGGGTAATAATCTGATATAGCCTGTCGCCGTCCCCCTTCAGGTAGAGGTAACCGATTAGGCTTTCCAGCGCAGTGCTGTGCCGGTACTCAATCACCCCGGCGCTCCGGGGGACGTGGGCTGTTTTGGCATTGCGACCCCTTCTTGCCACCGCCGCCTCTTCCCGGGTGAGTATTCCTTCCAGCGCCTTTATAATTTTAGCCTGCGCGCCGGCGTTTACATACTTGACAGACTCACTGTGCAGCTTGTCAACTTTAACTAGCCCGGCTTGGACCAGATGAGCGCGCACGCCTAGTTCATACACGGCATCCCCAATATAGGCCAATACCAAGGACGGTAGCTCTTCCGGACGTCCGGCTTCGCCCAGAGCAGCAAACAACATTTTCACACCTGCTTTTTCCAGCGCACTCCCTGCGGTGTATCCTCCAGGATAATGCCTAGTCCTTTTAGCCCGTCCCTGATCCGGTCGGCAGTCCCCCAGTCTTTTTTATGGCGGGCTTCCTGCCGGACTTCGATAATCAGGTTGATCAGCCCTTCGGTAAGGCCGGAATCGTCTTCGGCCATGCCGCCCTGTAACATTTTCCCTTGATCGTTCGTTTTAAAAATACCCAGCACCTCATTAAATGTACCAAATAGATCCATTGCCTTTTGCAAAACATCTTTGTCGGCACGGGATAGCGCTACCCCAAGTTTTTGCACGGCAGTGTTAACTTCCCTTGCCAAGTCGAACAGGACGCCGACTGCTAGGGCGGTATTAAAGTCATCGTCCATAGCGGCTTCGAAGGCGTCCTTTAGCGAGTCCAACACCGGGCTTAATTCGCCCGCCACCAGAACATCGCCTTTACCTACATTCTTTTCTAGGGATTCAGATAAAAGACGGATACTGGTTTTAATTCTCGCTAGACCTCGCCCTGTAGATGTTAGTTTTTCATCATCAAAATCCAAGGGACTTCTATAGTGGGTGGACAGAAGGAAGAACCGCACTATTTCCGGCGCAAACTTGGACAGGATGTCCCTCACCAGAAAAAAGTTGCCCAGCGATTTGGACATCTTCTCTTCGTTGACGGTAATAAAACCGTTATGCACCCAATACCGTACAAACGGCTCGCCTGTGGCTGCTTCGCTTTGGGCCTTTTCATTTTCATGGTGCGGGAAAACCAGATCAAAGCCCCCACCATGGATATCGAAGTTTGCTCCCAGGTATTTGAGCGACATAACAGAACATTCAATGTGCCAACCCGGCCTGCCTGGCCCCCAGGGACTGTCCCAGGATGGCTCTCCCGGCCTGGCAGACTTCCATAGGGCAAAGTCCATTGGATCACGCTTGCGGGCATCTACCTCTACCCGGGCGCCGGCCTGCATATCCTCCAGGGTGCGCCCGGAAAGGCTGCCATAGCTGTCAAATTTGCGCACCTCAAAGTAAACGTCGCCGTCCACCACGTAAGCAAAGCCGTTATTTATTAGTGTCTCCACCATCTCAATGATTTCGGGGATATGCTCCGACACCTTCGGGTGCATGTCCGCCCGGCGCACATTTAGAGCGTCGGCGTCCTTAAAATACTCGTTAATATAACGGCGAGCCAGTTCAAAAAAATCCTTTCCCTCTTGCGCGGCCCGGTTGATAATTTTATCGTCCACGTCGGTAAAATTCTGGATGTAGTAAACATCGTAGCCCTTGTAGGCCAGATAACGGCGCACCGTGTCGAAAAACACCAGCGGCCTTGCGTTGCCGAGGTGAATGAAATTGTATGTTGTCGGCCCACAAACGTATATACCGACTTTGCCCGGCTCCCGCGGCTGAAAGGATTCCTTGCGCCTAGT
>JALHFC010000313.1 GCA_022839445.1 Pelotomaculum sp. | reverse complement strand
TAATCTGGTGGGCTACATGAAAGAAAAAGGCATGTCCAAAATGGCTTTTCTCTACATGAATAACGCATACGGTGACGGCGGCAGAATTGCTTTCACCAAGGCAGCGCGCGCCGCCGGGTTGCAGATCGTAGCCGAGGAAAAATTTGAGGCTACTGACAATGACATGACACCGCAACTCACCAGGGTCAGGGCAAGTGAGGCGCAATGCGCCGTTGTATGGGCGATTCCACCATCGGCCTCTATTGTAACAAGAAATTTCAAGGACCTGGGCCTCACTATACCGCTTCTGCACAGCCACGGTATCGGTAATCAAAACTTTATCGAGCTGGCTCAGGACGCTGCCGAAGGTGTGATTCTGCCAATCGGTAAACTAGCTGTAGCCGGACAGGTCCCCGACAACCGATCCGCAAAAGAAAATACTGACGGACTATATTGACACTTATAGTAAAAAGTATAATACGCCGCCCAACTCTTTCGGCGGATATGCCTGGGACGCCTTTTACCTTTTAGTGGACGCTCTTGAAAAAGCCGGCCCGGACCGGGCGGCCATCCGTGACCAATTGGAAAAGACTAAAGGTTTCACAGGTGTTTCCGGGGTGTTCAATATGTCGGCGGAAGACCATAACGGCTTGAAAGAGGACTCGATGGTCCTGGTCAGGATTGAAAACGGGCAATGGTATTGAAATAGGCTAAAAGTTTGTTAAGTGATTATCTAACGTATTGGAGGCGCTTGCATTGGAACTGACCTCCCAGCTTCTACAGCTTTTATTTTCAGGACTGACCCTGGGCGGTATCTATGCCTTGATTGCCCTGGCCCTGGTGACAACTTACAATATTACCGGTGTTTTAAACCTTGCCCAGGGCGAGTTTGTGGCGATAGGCGCTCTATTGGCCGCTAGTTTCTATACGGCCGGTCTGCCTCTCATAGTTGCCTTTGCCCTGGCGATAGCGCTGGTGGCCGTTCTGGGCGGGTTGGTTGAGCGCACGGCCATTTACCACCCTGATTATTATTACCATTGGCCTGTCCATATCGCTTAGGGGCTTGGCCCTGCTGGTATGGGGCACCGATCCGGTTTTGCTGCCGGCGTTTTCCAAAGGCGGGCCGCTAGTTATCGCAGGCGCGGTCGTCAGCTTGCAAAGCTTGTGGATATTCGGCCTGGTGGCCGTGACTTTAGCCGGCCTATACATGTTTTTTGAAATGACTTATTTCGGCAAGGCAGTGCGGGCTTGTGTGATTAACCGTACCGGCGCCAGGCTGGTGGGGATTAACCCCGGGATCATGTCTTTACTGGCTTTTGCCGGTAGCGGGGCCATTGGGGCGGCGGCCGGTATCTTTATCGCTCCCATTACCCTGGCCACCTATGATATGGGGTTTGTGCTCGGGATCAAAGGCTTTGTCGCCGCCGTCATCGGTGGCATGAACAGCGTCGGCGGGGCCGTGCTGGGAGGGTTAATCCTGGGCATCCTGGAGGCTTACAGCGCCGGTCTGGTATCATCGGGGTTAAAAGACGCCGTAGCGTTGATTGTATTAATGGCGGTGCTGCTGATGAAACCGGAAGGTCTGATCGGAGTAGTCGCCGGGCGCAAAGTATGATTTTAAAAACACCTTCTTGGGAGATTAATGAAATGATAAAAAAAGCGCTTCAGGCGGCCGTCCTGATCTCGTTCCTGGTCCTGCCCCTGGTTGTAAAAAACAATTACTTGCTGGGGATCTTAATTGTAACAGGAATTTACGCCATTATTGTCATCGGGCTCGGCATCCTGATGGGCTACGCCGGACAAGTGTCGTTCGGTCACGCCGCATTCTACGGGTTAGGCGGCTACACGGCAGCCATCCTGACCACGGCTTACCGCTGGCCCGCCATAGCAGCTCTTTTGGCTGCTATGGCGCTGCCGGGGGCTGTGGCGGCGCTGATTGGCCGACCCACGCTGAAGCTCAAAGAGCTTTACCTGGCCCTGGCTACTCTTGCATTCGGGATCCTGGTCCATATCCTCTTTAACGAGGTCACGG
>JALHFC010000079.1 GCA_022839445.1 Pelotomaculum sp. | reverse complement strand
GGCCGTTTGCTGGGGGACTATGCCCATTTCATCCATCGCTTGGGGGCAAAGTTATTCGGTGAAAGTTACCGTTGGGGCGCCGGCGCTATTGTTACTGTTACCGGTTTATCTATTATGGCGGCCGGTTTTTTAAAGACATTTCACTCCATTGCGGGGGCGCTGGCCCCCGGTCAGGAAAGCAGGGCGGCCGACGTTATTTACACCAGACATAGCTTGAAACGCGGCCCGAAGATTGTGGTTATCGGCGGAGGTACCGGTCTATCGGTTTTGTTGCGCGGTTTAAAAGAATATACCAGCAACCTCACCGCCATTGTTACGGTGGCCGATGACGGCGGTAGTTCGGGGCGCCTGAGGGGGGAACTGGGCATCCTCCCGCCGGGGGATGTGAGGAACTGCCTGGTAGCGCTTGCCGACAAGGAACCCTTGATGGAGAAGCTTCTGCAATATCGTTTTACAACTGGTGAACTGGCGGGGCACAGCATGGGAAACTTGCTTCTGGCTGCTTTGACCGGTATGACCGGCAGCTTTGACCAAGCAGTGCGGGGCATGAGCAAGGTTTTGGCAGTACGCGGCCAGGTATTGCCGGCTACATTAAGCGATGTTTCCCTGTATGCCGAACTGGTTGACGGCACGGTTGTACAGGGTGAGTCAAACATTCCCGGGAGCCGGGCCAGGATAAAAAAGTTGTTTTTAAAGCCTTCCCGCTGTCTGCCGCTGCCGGAGGCGCTGGCGGCTATCCGGGGGGCGGACGCTGTCGTGCTTGGTCCGGGAAGCCTCTATACCAGTGTTATCCCAAATCTACTGGTAAAAGGAATCCCGGAGGCGCTCACCCGGACACCAGCGATTAAAATTTACGTTTGCAATGTGATGACACAGCCGGGGGAAACTAGCGGTTACTCCGCCTCATCCCATCTCCGGGCCATTATCGACCATGCCGGTGATTTTTTGGATTACGCGGTGCTTAACAACGGGCAGGTGTCGCCCCGGTTACGTGAGCGTTACCGGCAGGAAGGGGCCGAGTCGGTCGAGGTAGATATAACCGGGGTGGAAAAATTGGGTGTCTGTGCCGTGGTAGAAGATCTTGTCCACCGGACCGAGGTTGTGCGGCATCATCCCGACCGGTTGGCGCAAGCGATCCTGCGCCTGGTTTTCTCATCTAAAGGACAACATGATAAAGTGAGGTTTTTAAACGGTTGCACAAAGGATGAGATAAACGAGGAGTTGCCCGGCGTTAAAAGTTAAAAACAGTATTGGTATATATCAACTAAAGATACAATAAAAGAGCAGCAGTCCCAGGGGAATACTCACCAGGGCTATTTTATCCTTCCCGGACAAGGCTTGGGCGGACACGTAACTGCGTGTGGGATAAAGCCCAAAAGCGCGGCTTTCCATAGACATAGTCAAAAAATCTACCTTGCTAAGCGCAGAAACAACCAGCGGTACCAGGAGGTACTTGACGACCCTGATCAGCAATCGCGGTGATAGCCCCTCCAGTTCGATCCCTTTGGCCATTTGGGCGTTTTTTACTAGAGCCAGTTCCAGGCGAAAGAGGGGAATAAACCGCATGGCCGTAATCAGCATAAAACCGGCTCTGTATGGCAGTCCCGCTTTCATTAGCGCATATGCCAGGCGGTTGGGGTCGGTAGTAGCTACAAATAAATAGCTAGACCCGATTACATTGATAAAACGGAGCACTACGCCGAGTCCATCACACAACCCCCCGGACCAAACGGCAAGGTGCAGCCGGCCCAGGTCAAGCTGCCAGAGCAAATAACCTTCCCTGGTCCAAAGGATCTGCACCAGTAATATCATCAAGCCAAAAATAAATATAAACCGCAGTTTGCGCACAAAAAAACCCGGACCCAGGCCACCCATCCGGTAGGACAACAACAGCAGGCAAAAAAGGACCAGTCCCCCTTGCCATGACGGCGAGGTAAAAACTGCCAGGGTGAAGCAGATGAGGAGGACCAGCTTGACTAGGGGGTGCAGGTGGTGCAACAGCGAGGCCCCTTCGACGTAGGTCAACCCGGGGAACAGGCCCTTAAGTCCGGTTGAGGAAAAACTGCCGCGTTTGCCCCGGTTAGGAAACATCATTTCTATCTCCATTTTCCTTTACTGCCGGCAAATAACCGGGCGGTAAGTATTCTTCCCGGCCCAGCCGCGCAAGCTCCCGCCACGCCTCCTGCACGCCGGCATAAACTACCAGTCTGCCGTTATCTAAAAAAAGAATCCGCCGGCAATGCGAGGCGGCCAATGCCGGTTCGTGACAAACCATCAGGGTCAGTCCGCCTTGCCCGGCATGCTCGCGCAAGGCCTGCAGCAGCAGGTGGAGGCGTTTGCGGTCCTGTCCTACCAGCGGCTCGTCCAAAATCAAAATTTCCGGAGTGTAGGCTAGGACGGAAACCAGTGTCAGCCTCTTTTTTTCCCCCAGGCTAAGCGTGAAGGGGTTTTTTTGCCGGTATTCCAGCAACTCGAATCTTTCCAGCAACGTGTCGACGACGCGCTCTGTTTCCCCGGCCGGTTTGTCGCTTAAAAAAAAGGATGGGAGGGACGCCTCTTTAAAAACCGTAGACTCAAATAGCTGGTGGTTGGGGTTTTGAAAAGTTAAACCCATATCCCGGGCCCGCCTGGTAACCTTGAGCCCGGTAATGTCGGTTCCCTTATACAAAACCCTGCCTTCCCTGGGTTTGACCATGCCCAACAGGGCCGAAACCAGCGTGGTTTTGCCGCTACCGTTATCCCCCATGACGGCAACCGTTTCTCCCGGGTACAAATCAAAATTAACAGCGGCAAGGACATCTCCGTCTTCATAACCAACCCTAAGGTTTTCCACAGACAAAATGGGCCGGTTTTGACGCGGCTCTGGGACCGCGCTACTACCACCGGTGTCCCCAAAACACATCTGTTCCGGAAGGCACATCCGGGGAGGGATATAAGTTTTACGGTAATCCCCGGGGGCGCGATCCGCGGTAATCTTACCCTTTTCCATAGTTACCAGACGGTCGGTAATAGGCAATAGTTTTTCTAACCGGTGCTCGACAACTATAATGGATAATGGCTGTTCCCTCCGCAGCCGGTTTAAGACCTCAAGCACTTCCCGCGTACACCTGGGGTCCAGGCTGGCTGTTGGTTCATCCAGGACAACCAGCAAGGGTTTCATGGCTAAAACAGAAGCAATGGCCACCCGTTGTTTTTCACCGCCGGAGAGAGTATGGATCTGCCTGTTTCTTAGCTTTGCCGCCCCCACCGCCTCCAGGGCAAAGTCAACACGCTCATTAATCTCTTCCGGAGGCATACAGAGGTTTTCCGGTCCGAAAGCAACCTCGTCGCTCACTCTTAGCGTGCAAAGCTGGGCTTCCGGGTCCTGCTGCACCAAACCCACGATACCCGAAAGCCCGCCGGCAGGGTAATCCTTGGTATCCTTACCCAACACCTGTACCAGACCTTCCATTTTCCCGGGAAAGGCATAAGGAATAAACCCGGCTACGCACAAAACCAAAGTGGATTTGCCACAACCGCTGGCGCCGGTTATGGTCAGGAACTCGCCCGGGTTGACCTGGAGGTCCACCTTATTCAGGGCCGGGATCTCCGACCCCCTATAGGTAAAGGACAAATCAACAATACTGACAACTGGCTTGGCCAAAAACAAACCCTCAATTCAAAAGGAGCTATTCTACGGTTAACTTGTTTACCATCTTAACCCAGTGGCCGCCGGGGTAATTCGCCGCGATCAGGCGCAGCGTATTATCTTCACGAATTAAAAGTATTTGTTCGTCGGCAAGTACTTTTTGCAGCTCAAACTCCACCTTGTAGCCGTCTGTGGCTGTTACCACCAGGGTTTTTGCCCCTGCCAGGGGATGTGTGTTTTGAAGAATGACCCGTAGGGGAACCCCCGTGTAATCCTGTGCCGGAACAGTAGTGACCGTTCCTTTTAATTCCGCCGTGACCGTTGTTTCATACTGTTTAAAATCGGAAAGCTGGAAAGAATCCGGTTTTTCCACCGCCCCCTCCACGTGGCATACGGGCCCGGTCCAGGGTGGCTCAAAGACTGCAGCATAGTAGTATACCGCTCCGCTGGAAAAGGCCAACAGCAACAGCGCTGTTATCGCTAGCCGGACATGGGGGAGTATTCTTTTGCCTCCCTTTGTTTCTACAACGGCATCAGTTTCCTGTCCCGTGCCGGCATCTATACGGTAGGGCCTGGCCTGCAGCACAATTTCCAGGACTGAGCTCCCAAAGCTGCCTGCCAGGAGGACACCCGAAACAAGGGCTATCAGGCTGATAAACAGTATATAGGTACGAGGCGCGCCGGAAAAATAAAGCAGTTGAAAGGTTAACACGTTAGACGCAGCGGCGATGCCGCCTGCCAGCATGTAGCTGACCAGGTTGTGCCGTCTGGTTAATAGCAGGATAACATCGACTATAACCCCTTGCATCAGGGAAACCAGCACGATGGCTATCCCGTGGGAGCTGCCCGTGAAAAGCTCGATTACTCCCTTCAGCAGACCGGCGGCGGTAGCGGCGCCCGGCTTCCTGATCAGGCCGGCCGCTAGAATAATCCAGAAAACATGCAGGCCGGAGACGAATTGCCCGGCCCCGAAAGGGACGCCAAAAACCCGGTTTAAAAGGTTGCCCAGGTAGCCGACATAGGTGCTGATCACTCCACCGATACCGCTTAAAACAGCGACTATAAGCAAGTCCCGGTTGCTCAGGTAATACTTCTTGTTTTTCCTTATTTCTTTCTCCACGGTATGCCCCCAAACGTTTGCTATTTCCCTCGCCGGTTTGCCGGCCGGGCGCTTAATCAACGCGGATGGCCATTACATTGCGCGCCCAGAAAGGTTTATTCACATCACCGGGCCCTTTTTGACCGACGACCAGTTTCAACGGGTTGCCTTCAGCCGTGTCACATTCCCGGCCGTCTTCTTCCCAGGCCAGGATCATCTTATATTTCGCGCCGGGATTTTGTTCGTCAATGTAGTCGTCCCTTTGGATTTCCTCCAGGGTGTATTCCACCTTGTAGCCGTCCTTGGCAATGATACTAACCTTTGAAGCATGGTCCTTCAAGCCTGCCTTTTCTTGCAAGAGATACCAAAGCCAGACCCCTTTGAAATGAGTGTATTCCTTCGTCCCATATGTATTAACCGAAAAATAATCATCTTCGACCAGGCCGTCCTCCATGGACTTTATTTCATCCATGGAAAGACGCATCACGTTAACCACAGCATTGCCCTGGATCGCTAGAAAACCATCGCCTGCCCCGGCGGAATCCGGTTGCCCGCCCCGGCATCCGGTCAGAAACATGACGGGCAGTAGTGCAAGCAGTAACAAAACCAGCGTTTTAGCCGGCCGGGTAAAATTTTGGCGGCACTTTATTTTCATAGGTGTTTCACCTCTTTACGCCTTGGATTTATGACGAGCGGCAAGATGCTTATTTTATCGCATTCACAATAACCGTTACAGCCTCAGCCCTGGTAGCGCTGCCCTGTGGCTGGAAGGTATTGTCCGGGTAACCTTTCATGATCCCGTT
>JALHFC010000312.1 GCA_022839445.1 Pelotomaculum sp. | reverse complement strand
ATTTCCACGTTGCTTACTACCTGGCCGTCCCCGGCCATCCTCAATAACTGCGCCACTTGCGCCGAAGACAGGCCATATTGGGCCAGCTTCTCACGGTCGAAGCGCAGGCGCAATTCCGGCCGGCCCTCTTTCATGCTGTCTGAGACCTCTCGCGTTCCCTCAACACCTTTAGCTACTTCGCAGACCTGGGCGGAAATCTGTTTTAAAACCCCGATTTCGTCTCCCCTAATGGTTACCTCGATAGCGCTCCCGCCCTCGGAACCCATCCCGGAACTGTTTGATACCTTGATCGTGGCGCCGGGGATACCTTTAAACCGATCCCGCAGATCTTCAACCACTTGATCGGTTGACCGGTTGCGCTCCTCCTTGGGCTTCAGTCTGATATTCATCTGCCCGGCTTCTGTTTTTGCCCCGCCGAACATCCCCATCTCCCCTCCGGCGCCTACCATGGTCAGGACGGTATCAACCTCAGTCAACTGCCCGGCAGTGTCTCCCATCTTGGCAATAACCCCACCGGTAACGGCTAGCGTTGTGCCTACAGGCATCTCTACATCCACGGTAATTTGCCCCGTATCCTGGCTGGGCATAAACTCCGTCCCGACGAAAGGCGCCAGGACCAGGCTAAACAAGGTGATGCCTGCAGTGACGGCTACCACTAAAAAACGCCTTTTAAGGGAAAACACTAAAAGGTTCCTGTATTTATTATCCAAGCTGTCATACCACTGCCCGCTTTTTCTAAACAGCCTCTGCCACCAGCGGTTCCCTTCCGGGGTTGTAACTATTTTACCTAAAATGCGTGAGCTAATTAGCGGAATCAGGGTCAGGGAAACAAAAAGGGCGGCCAACTGGGAAAAAGCCACGGTCAAAGCAAGACGACGGCAACGGTCAGGGCTGAGGCGACAACCGCCATGCCCACCTCGGCAGTGCCTTTTTTTGCCGCCTCTTTCGGCTCATAGCCGTTTTGGTGGTAACGGTAAACACTTTCCAACACCACAATGGAATAGTCCACCATATGGCCGACCCCAAGCGCCAGGCCGCCCATAGACATCATGTTCAGGGTCATTTTATTGAAGTACATCAGGATGAATGTCGTGATAATTGCAAACGGAATGGCTGTGGCAATGACAATGGTAGTGCGCAAGTTCCTTAAAAATATCAGCAGGATAACGACGGCCAGGCTGCCGCCCAGGATGGTTGTCCGGGCCACGTCGTTAATGGAATCCCTGACAATTTCAGCCGTGTCGAAGACCGGAAC
>JALHFC010000078.1:5575-6060 GCA_022839445.1 Pelotomaculum sp. | reverse complement strand
GAAGAGTCCTGGCGAAACGGCAGGTCCATATCACTGCAATAACGCTCGATCTCGTGGCGCCTCATTGTTAGAAAAGGCCTGATATATAACCCTTCTCTTATGGGTAGGATACCCCTTAGCCCAGTCGTTCCGGCGCCCCTTAAAATATTAATCAAGATGGTCTCCGCCTGGTCGTCCGCCTGGTGGGCAAGGGCTATTTTAGAAGCGCCAACCTGACCGGCTGTTTCATTTAAGAACCTGTAACGCGCCTCCCTTGCGGCCACCTGTTTGGACAAGCGGGCCTCCCCGCTAAAAGACGGGACATCTACAGATTTCACCGTGACAGGCAATCCATAGCGCCCGGCCATCTCAGAAACAAAAAGGGCATCCTCTTCCGACTCCGCCCCCCTGAACATATGGTTTAAATGAGCCACGTGCAAAGATATCCCCAACTCCCCTTGAAGAACGTGCAAAACATGCAGCAGCGCCACCGAATCCGGCCCGCC
>JALHFC010000078.1:0-5561 GCA_022839445.1 Pelotomaculum sp. | reverse complement strand
GACATATATAAGTTTTAACCTTGCAAAGAAAATCCATCCAATCCCACCCAACATTAATAATACTACCCAACGGCATTTTCATCAACAGGACAGGGGGGAGGGGAACGGTTGGGGACACAGGGGGACGGTTCTTTTGTGTCGTCCTTGACGACACAAAAGAACCGTCCCCCTGTGTCCCTATGTCCCCCCTGTGTTCCTAGCAGGTTTGTTTTCTTTGTTTTTCCAGCCGTGCAACTATCACGGTCATGTCGTCGGGGATCCTTGTGGCGCCCCCGGCGCCGGTCTGGGCTAGTTTCGAAATAAGTTCTGCCATTTCTCTGGGCGGCATCTCCGTTACATCCATCAAAATTTCCTCCAGCCATTCCTCCCGCTCCCCCGATCTTTGATAAACGTCCAGGATGCCGTCCGTGATCATTACCAGTATGTCCCCCGGCGCCATGTCCCTGGTTAGGGTAGTCACCTCGATATCCTCGATGATGCCTGCCGGTAAGGAGCAGGTTTCAATCCGGCTGACCTGTCCGTCCCGTACAATAAATGAAGGGACTGCGCCGGTTTTTATAAAGTTCGCCTGGCCGTTATTCAGGTTGACCACAGCCAAGTCTACCGTAGCAAAGCTTTCACCGGGCGAGCGCATGGCCAGGATAGAATTTACCGTCTTTATCGCTAGGTCCTGGTCAAATCCTGATTCCAATAGACGTCGCAATAGCGAGATGGTAGCGCTGCTTTCCACGGCGGCCTGCGGGCCTTCTCCCATTCCATCGCTCAACACCAGGGCAAATCTACCGTCCTTCAGGTGGAAAAAAGCATAGCTGTCCCCGGACACAAGACTACCATTTTTACCTGTTCCCACCGCTCCCAGGAGTAGGCGGTATTTTAAATCCGGATAGAACCTTAGCCTACAGGTGGTGTCCCCTTCATTACAGGTGCACACTTGCGAAGCCCGGTACATGGGCTGATCTAGTATTCTTGACAATACAGGCGCGATCACGTTCCTGCATTCCATCTCCCCTCCACAAGGAAGGTGTGTAAGGAAGACCTCAATCCCCCCGTCTCCCCTGCGGCTTACCGACAGGCCCTCTACCCGTGCGCCGGCTTCCTTTAATTTCTTGCGGAGACCCCGCCCCAATTCCCCGGTTTCCACCTCAAAGTCTATCTCACCGGAAAGACCGGCCATCACCTCAGAAATGCCCCTTAGCTGCTCGGAAACGATCTCCCGGCTTTCCACCAGGCGCCGGAACCAGTAACGGTTCAGGTTGTAACTCTCATACATGCAGCTAATGGTAATGGCAAGCTCTTTTGTACGTGTACACCGCCTTTTAATATCATCGGGGAAACTATCGGGCGAAACCTTACCGTTTGTTTCCACTAGGGCCAGGACATCGATCAGCCCTTGGTAGGTCTTGTAAAATTCCCTTTCCCAACAGGCGCTGCAAAACGCGCAATCGCCGCAGACTTTATCACCAACCCGGTTTAATAACTTTTGCAGGTTTTGCTCCTCCCAGCTTTGACCGGTCGTAGTAGAAACTTGTCCGAAAGCGCCGGACATCTCGTTGAATACACGCGCCCAGTTCCTGACCCGATCCTCAAAGATTTCTTTTAAGTACGACCCGTCTTCACGGGGTTCAATATTTTTTTCTGGCGCAACTCCAAGTGTACCTTTCAAATCTTCGAAAAAAAACAACGGGATCATCGAAAATAATAGCGTGGCAATCCCTGTTTCGACGAGGACTGTAATTATATCTTCAAAGTTATTTACATATACGGAAAGAATAATGTTGCCCAGGATAAAACCGGTGGCCACACCAACTTTACCGAAGTTTTTACAAATCCCTGCCAGTAAGCCTGCAAAAGAATATGTCCCTGTTATTACCGGTGTTGAAACATAAAAAAGACCGGGCATAATCCCTGCAACCGCTCCCGCGGCCGCCCCCGCGCCTGCGCCTCCCAAAAATGCCGCAAACAAAATAGCCGTTCTGCACAAGACACCCTTTAAGCTGACTATATCATACTTTAGATCACCTGTCCCGGCTATTAGCCCTCCAAGTATCAGTAAAAGGCAAAATATCTCCTCCCCGGTGAACGGGTGGGCGTCACCCGCCTTTTTTTTAAGGGCGCCCAGCCCATACATCATTACCATGGTAAGCAGCGCGGCAAAAACCGCCTCAAACAAAATGGTGTAATAAGCATATAAGGTAGACGCCTGAAATGATATAAACGAGGTTTTAATAATCATCGTCACGGCCAACACTATCGCCGGCAGAACCAGCCACGGCCTTTTCATATCAGCAGGTATCATATGCGCTAATAGCCAGGCGCTAAGCACAGTCAGGACCGAACTTGCTAAAGGTGTACCCTTGCTAACGGTCACGAGACCCAGGACCACCGCCAGCGCCCCCATCAGCCCGCCACGCCCGTAAACCCATGCGGAAGCGACCACAAACGCCGCCCCAAATGGCGCTAGCTCACCTAGAATGACAGCCCTCCCCAGGAAAAAACCGGCGCAAGCCAGAGCCAGAGACCCGGCGTTAAATACGTGTTCAAGCTTTATCCTAAACCGGGGTATCCGGGTTTTGGCGCCTTCCGCTCCACCCGGCCACCTTTTCTTGTTATTCTCGCCGGCCTGCCTTCGTTTATACGGATAAATTTCAATATTATCAAACAACAGATCCACCCCTTATACATTAATTACCAGTAATATAATTATAGTATAAAAGGGTGGAAATGTTTGTCGCCTTAGGTAACCAATATCTTACTTATTTTCGACTTCCTCCAACGCCAGCCCGTAAAGAATGTCGCAATCGCTGACCAACATCTGCCCTAGCCCAAGTCCTTCCATGACTAATTTAACAATAATCACGCCGGCAACAATAATATCTGCCCTTTCCGGCTGCAGCCCCGGCACACGTTTTCTTTCTTCCAGGCTCATACTTTTTAGCATTTTTAAAATCCGGTCCACATTTGCAGCCTTGAGGGAATATCCATGCACTTTAGCCGGATCGTAACTAACCAGACCCCGGTCAACGGCAGCCATTGTCGTTATTGTTCCGCCAACTCCTACCAAAACTGCGGCCCGCGATTGTTTTATCTCCATTAGGACCGGACTTAAACAGCCGGCCACTTCTTTAACACCCGTTCCGGCCCCGGTCACCCGCACAGCCCCCACGTTCACGCTAGCCAGGCGCAAGCGCCCATCCTGAGTCCAGATCAATTCCGTGCTGCCGCCGCCAACATCTACAACTACCGTTGATAGGGGCTCGATTTCCAGGCCTGCAAGCACACCCCGGTAGCTAAAGGCCGCCTCATCCTCACCGCTTAGCACCCGCACTTGCAGCCCGGCCATTTGCCGGACCAGGTCCAAAAATATTTCCTTGTTAGCTGCATCCCGCACGGCGCTCGTGGCCACGGCTACCACCCGCTTTGCTCCCAGGCGCAAGGCTGTTTGGCGCAAACTACAAACTGCTTCCGCCGTCCTTTGCATAGCACCGGGAAGCAAAGCGCCGCCTTCCATTCCTTCTCCCAGGCGGGTCGAAATAAGCCCGGATTCTACCGCTGTTAAACTGTCGCCTGATTTTCCGGCAACCAGCAGCCGGCTGGAATTTGTTCCAATATCAATTACAGCGACCCGCTCCATCTTTATTCCCCCTTAAAATGATAAAAGCAATTCCCGCTGGAGAATTGCCTGTCTTGCCTATTCAATTTTTCTTCCGGCGCCGCGCCCGCCCCTCTTGGTTTCGGCGCTACGTTTTAGGACCTGCTGGCGCTCCTCGCTCTCTTTCATAAACTTGGCCAGCTTTTCCTCAAAAGAAGGCTCAAACCTTTTCCTGTGAGAGCGGCCCGATGGTTTCGCCTGCTTCATAGAAAGCCCAATTTTGCCCTTAGGGTCCACCGAAATTACTTTTACTGAAACCCTGTCGTTTGTTTTCAGGAAGTCGCGCACATCTTTTACATAGACCTCAGCGATCTCTGAGATGTGCACCAGACCTGTCTCCCCTCCCGGCAACTCAATAAACGCACCAAAATTAGTAATCCCGGTAACAATACCTTCCAGGACGCTCCCCAGCAATATCGGCATGACCGACAAAATTCCTCCTTAAATCATCAAAAACCTAGTGTAATTATATGCTAATATAATGAAGAGTGTCAAGAACATCCTTTTTTTTACTACAGTTCTAATCGGCCACATTACCGCCCTGGATAGGAGCCGGCGCTTGGATTGTTTTAAGCTTTGTTCCCTCGGGCACCGCTACCACCCTAGTTTCACCGGGCTTAACCAGTCCCATCTTTTCCCGGGCAGTCTTTTCAATATAAGCATCGCTTTGGACCATGCGTAATTCGTCTTGCAAGGTAGCGTTTTTATCCCGCAACTCCTGCACCTGTAGCTGAATATTACCGACATCCCTTTGCATATTGGAAAGCCTGCTAAACTGGCTGCCAAATGATATCGCTAGATAACACAGAAGAAAAACTATAACCAAGACAGGTAGCTTGCATTTGGAGGGGTTGAAAGACACCCGCCTTCTGGAGCGTCTTTTTGGCGTTGTCGATTGGTAATTAAATCGGTCGTCAAATGTCCTCTGCTCTTTTCTCAGCGGTTGAATCACGCTTGTGCCTCCTCTTCCTCATCTGTTCCGAAAAGGGCTAAGTTTTGGCCCGGTATTATGATTACCACTTCATAGCCTTTGGTCCGGGCGCGATTATATAACGTGGATACAGTGCTCGGGCTCAAGTTTAGCTGCTTGGCGACGCGATCAGTCTTGTACCCCATTTCCTTTAAGACTACAACCTGCCGCTCCCGAAAGCTAAGCCTTTCGGCGCCCCTGATTTCTATTTTCATAACCCGCCACCCCCGGTCCTTTTCCCGTCTTGTCCACAAACTGATTACAGGGTGACTACATAACTTCTACAAAAATGCATGTATTCCTGCTTGTGAAATAAATTTTAATAAATTTAAATCTGGCAAGGTTACCACCTTTGGCAAACGGCAATACTACAACCAGTTAACAATTATCCTTATAAAAAATTATAAACTAGTATTAACTTGGAGGTTTTGCATATGACCGGGAAAGCCAAAATAGTTTTGTTAACACTTTTACTGCTGGGTATTGTACCGGCAACCGGTACAATACCCAATAACCAGGAAACGGTTTACCCATCCGGCGGTTTGATCCGGCTGCATGTTGTGGCCAACAGCGACAGCGCAGCCGACCAGGACTTAAAAAGAAAAGTGCGCGATGAAATTGTCCACTACATTGCCCCCTCATTTTCAAGCGCCGGGGATATCGATTCAGCCAGGACAATCGCCCTTGATAGCCTTGATCACATAGGGGAAATTTCCTTGAGTAAAATAAAAGCGGAAGGAAAAGAATACCCGGTCAGGGTGGAGCTCGACAGTTTCGCTTTCCCCACCAAACATTACGGAGCTTTTGTACTACCGGCGGGCAGCTATGAAGCGGTACGGGTCACCATCGGCGCCGGCGGGGGGGCAAACTGGTGGTGCGTTCTATTCCCGCCCCTTTGTTTCGTGGACTTGTCCAAGGCGGCAACAAACTCTCAACAAGAAA
>JALHFC010000311.1 GCA_022839445.1 Pelotomaculum sp. | reverse complement strand
GCCGGTATTTTGCCTTTACCGCAACGGATTACTATAACAATTATGATAATAAAGTGTACCTGCTGGACATGAAGGACCAAACAGGCGGTGGAGACAAGATCTACGGGCTATATTGTCCGGCCTATGATCAGGGCAGCAGCGCTTTACTCCTTTTTGCAGATGTGATTGAATTCGACTTTACCGGGAAAAGACTGGTCTTTGACGCCTTTAACGCCGTTAATCTACCCGGTACTGATCAGCAGTACGGATTTTGGAATATCGGCATCCTTGACCTCAAGTCCGGAATGGTTGAAAATCTAGTGCCGGCGCTGCCCCAGGGCGTTAATATCGGCAACCCGGCTGTAGCCAGTACCAAAGATTGGTTGCTGGCGGCTGATTTGGTTGACGATCGGGAAAGGACCAATTTATCCGTCGCCATAAACCTGCGCAACGGCAAAATAGGACGTATAGCTTCCGGGCCATACCCCGCCAACTATACGTATGAATTCGGCAAGCCCAGCTTCAACGGTGATGATACATGGGTTGCTATTAGCCAAAACGGCGAAATATATAAAATACCCCTTGTTAATCAAGGCGATGTCTTTGTAGGCGATACAAGCAGGCAGGAAGTTGCCGCCACAATAAATTATCTCATTGACTTCCCAAGGTTTTACCGGGTCGGCCAAAGGGACGTCTATCCGGTTATCAACGTGGCGCCGGATAGGATTGATTTTAGTAAAGTCAACTTGGGGAAGGTAGCCTCGGCAACCCTTACCATTACGAATACCGGCAACTACGATTTAACCGTCGAAGAATTTCAGTTGAATGATCCAACTCAATTCAGCCATAACGGCGTGCATAGCAGGGTTGGCCCGGGCGCCTCCCTGGAGGTCACCGTTACTTTTAGGCCGGAGAAAGAAGGAGTGAGTTTGGCTAAAATCACCATCATCTCCGACGACCCTCAGACGCCGGCCCTGGAAGTGGCTCTGACCGGGGAGGGTGTTCAGGCTTCTTCCCTGGCGCCGCCCGATGACAGCCAATATGTCCTC
>JALHFC010000077.1 GCA_022839445.1 Pelotomaculum sp. | reverse complement strand
TATCATCGTGAACAGAGGTTAAACCACCTTCGCATCACGGTGCAATTTCCTGTACAATAATGAAAAAACCCGCGCAGGCGCAATGCCTCCGCGGGTTTTACCAGCTTTAAATAAGCTACGATATCTTCACTCCCTGGAATTGGAGCTTCAGGCCGGCTTTAGCCATCTTGCGGCGCACATAAGCCAGGTTTTCCTGCAGCGGAATTTCTTTTGGACACATATCGTCACAGGCCATCAGGCCGACGCAGCCGAATGTGCCGTCTTCATTGCCGATTACATCGTAGTACTCGGCATCCGAGCGCTCATCCCGCGGGTCAATAAGGAAGCGGTAGACCCTGTTAATCCCGGTCGAGCCTATGAAATCCGGCCGGATGTTGGCAGTTATGCAGTTAGCCACGCAGCAGCCGCACTCAATGCACTGCTCCGGATCGTAAATTTTCTCGGCAGTCTCATTATTCATCCTGACTTCAAGCGCGTTGAAATCGAACTTCTTATTGGTGTGAATCCAGGCTTCAGCCCTTACTTGTAAATCCCTGAACCAGGTGCCGGTATCGACAGAAAGGTCACCGATTAGTTTAAAAACTGGAAGCGGCATCACTGTAAACTTGTTCGGCAGCGTCCTGGTCATGGTCTTGCAGGCCAGCCTGGGCCTGCCGTGGATCAACATGGCGCAGGAGCCGCAGATGGCCGCCCGGCAGACGAAGTCAAACATTAATGTGGGATCGAGCTTTTCACGGATATCGTTAAGCGCCACAAATAAGGTCATGCCTTCGTATTCTTCTAGTTCGTAATCCTGCATCCTGGGCTTGTCGCCCGGGATGTTCGGGTTGTAGCGAAAACAAGATATTGTTAACTTGCGTCCCATACTCTTCTTCACCCTCCTCCTTATACTGCGTTATTTGCCCTTTGGTCCCGCGCTCGCTTCACCATATCCGCGGTCGCCCGGAGGCAGTATTGGACATGCAACAGGCTCGTATTCAAGCGTGGGCAGGTCGGCCCCTTCTTTCCAGTAGGCCAGTGTGCGTTTGAGCCAGTTCACATCATCCCGTTTCGGGTAGTCTTCCCGGAAGTGGCTGCCGCGGCTCTCGGTACGCGTTAACGCGCCATATGCTACGCACAGCGCCGTGCGAACCATACCCGGCATCCGGATCGCCTGAGCCAGTTCCGGGTTAGCGCCCTGCCCGGAGGAACGAAGTCCGATCTTCAGTGAACGCTTGTACAGTTCTTGCAGCTTCGCCACGCCCTGTTCCAGCGATTTGCCGGTCCGGAAAATGTGGACGTGATCCATCATCGCTGTCCCCATAGCATCCCTGATTTCATACACGTTTTCCCGGCCGTTTTTACCGGATATGAGATTTTTAATCCGCTCTTCTTCTTTCTTAACAAAGCCATCAACCAGTTTCATGTTGAAGTTCCTGGTCTGGCCAAGGGTGTACTTGGCCACTTGCTTGCCGCAAATATAACCGGCGGTAACAGTCTCAGCAAGAGAGTTGCCGCCCAGTCTGTTAAATCCGTGCAGATCCCAGCAGGCTGCTTCACCCATAGCAAATAGCCCTTGCAGTCCATATGCGGCGCCGTCCTTGTTGGTGCGGATGCCGCCCATTGTGTAGTGCTGGGTCGGGATGACCGGCACCAGTTCCTTCGCCGGGTCGATTCCGTTGAAGTTGGTGGCGATAGTAGCAATCTCACGCAAGTTTTTCCAGACCCACTGGCGGCCCAGGTGGCGGATGTCCAGCCACAGGTGCTGCTGAGTGGAATATTTACTCGTTACGCCGTGGCCGGCCCTGATATGTTGGACCATGCGGCGCGAAACAACGTCACGGGAGGCCAGCTCTTTCTTCTTGGGCTCGTAGTCGGGCATAAATCTGTGCATGTCCTTGTCCAGCAGATAGCCGCCGTCACCGCGGGCCCCTTCAGTCATCAGGATATATACAGGAGGCATCCCTGTCGGGTGGAACTGGATAGCTTCCATGTTGCCCAGGGGAACAACACCTGTAGCAAGCGCAATACCGCCGCCGGTGCCTTCGTTAATAACAGCGTTGGTGGACGCCGCATAAATACGACCCGCGCCGCCGGTGCCAATTATGGTTGATTTAGCCAGGTAAACATTCAGCTCACCGGTGCGCAGGCACCTGGCTACCGCGCCAAAGCAGGTTTCGCCGTCATGGATCAGGGCAATGGCTTCCATCCTGTCGTGAACGGGAATCCCCAGCTTGCAGACCTGCGTGTCAACAACAAACTGCACAGTGTGACCGGTACCGTCCGAAGTATAGCAGCAGCGCCACTTGGCCACGCCGCCGAAGTCACGGGCAGTGATTAAACCTTCTTTGTCCTTGGTGTCTTCAGTTTCAATACCGCTGGCGTATTTCTTTTTGCCGGCGGTAACCCGGTTCCAGGGCACGCCCCAGAAATCCAGCTGTCTGATCATCGAAGGAACGGTTTCACAAAACATCTTGGCAACTTCCTGGTCGCAACCCCAGTCCGAACCCTTTACAGTATCCGCAAAGTGGATCTCGGGGCTGTCGCCCTTGCCCATCGCAATGTTCCCCAGGGAAGCCTGCATGCCTCCCTGAGCAGCAGTACTGTGTGAACGGCGCGGCGGCACCAGGCTCAGGATGATCACGTTTAAACCAGCCGAAGCGCATTCAATAGCGGAACGCTCTGCAGCAAGGCCTGCGCCGATTACTAAGACATCAGAAATGTAAGTATTTTTTGCGCTCAATGTATGGCACCTCCCGCCGGCAGATTAGCAGCTATTTGTGTAAATGTATATAAAGCTGCAAAGCCAAGACAAACAATTATAACGGTTATACCTTTCAGTACCCAGCCCATTGTGTGACGCTCCCACCAGCCCCACTTAACCAGGATGCGGTACAGGCCGAAACCGCCGTGGTATTCTCCAGCAATCAGGAATATCACGTAAAACACAATAAAGAACGGGAAAGTAAAGGCGCCCCACGTTACATCGGCCGGTCCGGAAGAGGCTACACGCGCGGCGCTTGTCGCCGCCCTGAGCGGCCAGGCGCCAAGGATTATCCAGAGGTGTATGCTCGCCATAACACCGACGAATAGGGCAGATACAACCTGTCCGACCCATACCCAGGTGTCGTAGTGATTCATCATTTTTGCCATCCGATACGTAATCCGCATATCACGCAAACGTACCGGCGCCCTGCGTAATGCCAAAAATATATGGAAAATGATCAGCAGGATCGTCGCAGGAATACCAACCTGTGCAAGATAATATTTATCCAGGCCTTCGGATAATGTGTTAAAAAGTTCCGGGCTAACAACAATGGTAGCCACAAAAAGCATATGCATCCATAGGAAACCAATAAGTAAAACTCCACTAATCGACTGGGCGAGATCGACGTACAGGTCGGTTTTGCCATGAGACCTGTTTATAGTCGTCTGCAAATTCTTTGCTAGTTCCATATTACTCTCCTTTCCAAAAGGACATTTACAGGCTTAAACCCCCTTACACCGGGCACGCTAGTGAGTTGCGGCAACTTAGTTAACTAAATGCAACCTCCCGCGCCGTCTAAACCTACAACAACTTAAAACCCCACAAACCAGACAGAAATGTTATAAGATTTCTTTAGCGCATCAAACCTCCTTCCGGCAAGACCCGGTTATCCGCCTGCTTTCCAAAAACCACCGGGCATCGTGACCGGGTTTACCAACAAAGCTATCCCGTGAAAGACAGCTCTACTAAATTATTCTTTCACCACATCCCTCCTCCTTCAAAAAATAACACTTTCTCTAACCCTACTATCTACGCAAAGGGATGCCTGTTAGAGAGCTTCTTAAAAAACACTTACTCAAACAAAGACCCATAATACAATCATATTAACGAACAGTAAATATTTAACTAAAAAGTTGCATGAAAATAAACCTGGAAATATCAAAAAAAGCAGCCAATAAATAATTACATGGCAAACAATAGTTTAAATACTTAAAAAGTTTTAAACCTATTTCATCGTTAGAATTTCTACGTTTCTTTTAAAAATCCTTTTTTACACGGGCATTTAAAACAAGTATTTTTGCAAAATTTTTTATAAAACCAGCGAACTGTTAAATACATACATATAAATACACCATTTGTCAGGATGGCCTCCTGCAAAAGTAAAAATAACCATCACCTGCAACAAAGGCAATCTACCGGCATACTTTATGGTATGGATACAAATACAATGGACCAAACCATTAACAATGAAGAACTGTGCACCACCGGCAGCGACCATGCCGTAATAACCTGGGTCACCCCCGGGCGAGCCGCTGATACCACAGTATATGTCGGGGAGAACCCGATCAGCTTAGCCAAGCTTACCCTTGCATCAGATACGGCATTTCACCGGGCCGAAGTGCCTAATCTAAAACCTTCTACACGCTACTGGTACCGGGTGGAAAGCAACGGCGCGCGGGGCTCTTTGAACTCTTTTAGGACCTTGCCCAGGCCGTGCGGAAAATACCTGTTTAGCTTTGCCATTTTTAGCGACTCGCACGTTGCTTTCGGAGATCCCATAGGAGATATCAGAGAGATTTACTTGGGCAAGTTGGTAGAATATTCAGGCGATCTCTTGACCCAATGCATCTTGGACAGTAAGAGGCGAAACATTGACCTGGCTGTTATTACAGGCGACCTCACCGACTCAGCCAGTCAATTACAATACATAAAACTACGGAAACAGTTGTTGCCCTGTTTTGGGGATACCCCGTACCTCCTATGCATAGGCAACCATGACAAGTATGAAAAAAAATCCGGAATTGGCGAGCAGGGTTTCCTAAACTACATAGCCGGCCGTGAAAAAACTTACGCAAGTAGAATTTTTAGGGAGCATCAATTTCTTTTAATTGACTCCTGCACAAAAAACAATAACTGGGGATATATTGAACCGGCTCAAATGCAATGGGTAGAGAGTATGTTAAGAAAAAACATAGGACGTCCCTCCTATTTGTTTCTTCACCACCCCAACAACGGTTTAGACGTGTGGTTTGGGATTAAAAACTACAAAGAGTTCCGGGATACTATCAAACCCTTCCCCAATGTATGCGGTATTTTTTGCGGGCATATTCATCGCAACAAGGTAACCACCAACCAACTAATTACCGGCAACCTGCCCTACGTGCAGTTACCCTCAACAGTACAATACCCCTGCGCTTATGCTGTTGCGCGGGTATATGAAAAGGGCTTTGAATATAACTCATATAAAACAAGCAGGCTGGATTTGTCAGAAATGTCCCGGGAAAAGTTTATTCTAAAAAACGGTGGCAAAGCTGTTTTTGCCTGGTATAGTTTCGGCAGTATCGGCGATCGCAGTTTCTCCTATTTTAATGGCCGTTTACACCGCCCTAAACAATATGAATTGTCAGTTACAGCCGGTCATGCAAAAGCTATGGAGTTATACCGGAATGCCCAAATCCATGACGGGGCCAGTCTTGCGCCCGCCGCCGAAGCCGGTAAATCTAAAGTCATCCTGGGCCGCTATGAATCAGCACATCTGGCTAACCAGGCATACCGCCGGATATATTCCCGCTACAACATAAAGAGCCGGATCATCAAAGAAGGCAT
>JALHFC010000076.1:16529-17155 GCA_022839445.1 Pelotomaculum sp. | reverse complement strand
CCCGCTGGTGGAGGGGGCCAAGGTTATTTTAAAGGTTGTCCGCCATGGCAGGGGCAAAAAAATCATCGTTTTCAAGTATAAGGCCAAAAAAAATTACCGTCGCAAAAAAGGTCACAGGCAGCCGTTTACCCAGGTTACAGTGGAAAAGATAGAGGCTTAACTAAAAAGAAAAGGGGTGAATTAAATGGCACATAAGAAAGGTGTAGGTAGTTCGAGAAACGGTCGCGACTCCCAACCCAAAATGCTGGGTGTAAAGAGGGCGGACGGCCAGATTGTCTCCGCCGGCAGCATCCTAATCCGGCAGCGCGGCACCAGGATTCACCCGGGCCAAAATGTCGGCAGGGGCAGAGACGACACGCTTTTTGCTAAAATAGACGGCACGGTCAGCTTTGAACGTTGTGGCCGGGATAAAAAAATAGTCAGTGTGGTTCCACAAACTGCAGTATTATAAAAAAAGGCCCTAAAGCGGGGCCGTTTTTTTTAACAGGTCAGAGTTGTTTTGACAATTTTTAAATGACCGTAAAGGAGAAATTAACCTGTGAAACTAGAAAAACTGCTGGAAGTAATACAAGTCCAAAGGCATGATTTTTTAAACCATATTCAGGTTATTTCCGGTTACTTGCAGT
>JALHFC010000076.1:0-16444 GCA_022839445.1 Pelotomaculum sp. | reverse complement strand
TATTGATCGGGTTCAAAGATGCCGCCAAGTATCAAATTACGGCAAGCTTGGCGGTCGACTCCAACCTGACGGATTGCGCCGTGCCGGGGCATGTGCTCGGCGAGGCGCTGGAGTGCAATTTCGACAGTGTTATTGCATCGATGGCTTCGCCTGAGCTGGAGGAAAGGCGTCTTGAAGTATATTTTACAGAAAGAGAAAGAACATATATATGCCGCTTATGTTTTCCAGCGCCACAAAAGAATGAACTGCGCTGTTTGGAAAGCCGGATTGCCTGTGCTTCCGGGCTGTTGAACCCGCATGGCGGGAAGATAAGAGTGACGGTAAACGACAGCGATATGAAAATCTACATATGCTTACCGAAGAAAGGAAACACAATGGTTCTGGCCTGAAGGGCAGTCAGCCATATAGTCGAGTTATACTACGGGCGGGTGATATTTTTTGTTTTTTGATAAGGCCAAAATATATGTCAAAGGTGGCGACGGCGGGAACGGTTGCGTTGCCATGCGCAGGGAGAAATATGTGCCGGAGGGCGGTCCTTGGGGTGGTGACGGGGGCCGGGGCGGCGATGTCGTTTTCCGGGCCGACGAGGGCTTGCGCACGCTGGTGGATTTCCGCTACAATCGCCATTACAAGGCGCCCCGGGGCTGGCACGGTAAAGGGAAAAATATGCACGGCGCGTCGGGCAAGGACCTGATCGTCCGCTTGCCGGTCGGCACGGTGGTCAGGGATGAAGCCGGCGGGGAGTTAATTGCCGACCTGGAGCATAACGGCCAGGAGGTTGTTGTGGTACGGGGAGGGCGCGGGGGCAGGGGCAACGCGTATTTTGCCACGTTTGCGAATAAGGCGCCAAAGTTTGCGGAAAAGGGAGAGCCGGGTGAAGAGCGCTGGTTGGATCTAGAGTTGAAGCTTTTGGCAGATGCGGGCCTCGTTGGTTTCCCTAACGCCGGCAAGTCAACACTGCTTTCCAGGGTGTCGGCGGCCAAACCTAAAATAGCCGGCTACCCCTTCACCACAATCACACCGAATTTGGGAGTGGTAAGGGTAGAAGAAGGACGCGGCTTTGTCATGGCCGATATACCCGGCTTGATCGAGGGCGCCCACACCGGGGCCGGGCTGGGTCACGAGTTTTTGCGTCATGTGGAGCGGACTTGCCTGCTGGTCCACGTTCTGGATACCGCCGGAAGCGAGGGACGCGATCCTGTGGAGGATTTCCAGGTAACAAACCGTGAACTGATGCTTTATAACCCTGATATTGCAGCCAGGCCTCAGGTAATTGCCGCAAACAAGATGGACCTGGACGGCGCCGGCGAAAACCTAATTAGATTAAAAGAAGCCTATGGCGAAAAATATGAAATATTTCCTGTTTCAGCGGTTACAGGGGACGGGTTGGATGCGCTGGTTTACAGGGTAGCCGGTCTTATTGAAGGACTACCCCGTGAGGCGCAATTGGGGGAAATAGTTGAAACACCTGCCGTCCACCAAATAGAGCCACGCTTTAATGTTTACCGCCAGGAGGGCGCCTTTCATGTCAAAGGCAAAGAAATTGAGCGTCATGTGGTCATGACCGATTTAGAAAACGAGGAAGCTTTGGAGCGCCTGCAATGGATTATCAGGCGGATGGGGATAGAGGACGCCTTAAGGGAAACAGGGATCAAAGAGGGGGATACGGTAAAAATCGGTCTGTTCGAGTTCGAATGGACAACATAAGGGACAAATGGGAAAAAGTAGGTGTTGAGATATATGGCGGAAAAAACATGCGGCATGCGTTCATTTAACCGGATTGTAGTCAAGGTTGGGTCGAGTTCGGTAGCCCATGCTACCGGTAAGCCCAACCTGCTTCAGATCGAGGGCCTGGTGAGGCAGTTGGCCGACGTTTGCAACCAGGGTAAAGATGTGATCCTGGTTACTTCCGGCGCTGTCGGCACCGGCGCCGGGAAGCTGGGCTTGAGGGGGCGGCCGAAGACAATACCGGAGAAGCAGGCTGCAGCGGCCGTGGGCCAGGGCATTTTAATGCACATTTATGAAAAATTTTTCGCGGAATACGGGATCACAACCGGCCAGGTCCTTCTGACCAGGGAGGACTTTTCCGATAGAAAGCGTTTTTTAAATGCCAGGAATACCCTGCATACCCTGCTTCAGTTTCGGGTAATTCCGGTGATAAACGAAAATGACACTGTGGCGGTCGAAGAAATTAAGCTGGGGGATAACGATAGCCTTTCCGCTCTTGTGGCCGGTCTGGTTGACGCGGAGCTATTAATTTTACTCTCCGACATAGAAGGGCTTTACACAGCCGACCCGCGGAAAGACTCCACCGCCCGGCTAATCCAGGAAGTGAAGGAAATAACCTCTGAAATTGAGGCTTTGGCGGGCGGGACAGGCAGCAAAATGGGAACCGGCGGTATGGCCACCAAATTACAGGCAGCCAGGATAGCCATGCATTCCGGGGTAGTTACAGTAATAGCCTGTGCTGGTGAAAAAAATATTGTCCGGCGGGTGATTGACAGAGAGCAGGTCGGGACCGTCTTTTGGCCGCTAGCTAACAAACTGGAACACAAAAAGCAGTGGATAGCATATAGTTCGCATGTATGTGGGAAGATATTTATTGACGAGGGCGCTGCCAGGGTGCTTGCCGGGCAGGGAAAAAGCCTCCTGCCTTCCGGTGTGACCGGAGTGGAAGGTTTGTTTGAGATGGGAAACACCGTGAGTATTGTAGGACCGGACGACCGTGAGATTGGAAGGGGAATAACTTCATATTCATCTGCTGAAATAGATAGGATTAAAGGCGCCCAAACGCGGGAGATAGCGCGTATCCTGGGCTACAAGGACTACGATGAAGTAGTGCACCGGAACAACTTTGTGCTCGATCTGTAGTTTTTTGTAAAAGGCCTGGTCGCCTGCGGTACATGTAGATTTAAACCAAGTGATATTTGCTGTGGCAGTTTTCGCCATTTTCTCTTGCTTTTCTTGTTAACAAACTGTACAATACCCTTATGAGTAAAGGGACTGGAAAAGTGCGACGCCTTGGGATCATGGGAGGGACCTTTGACCCGGTGCATTATGGGCACCTTGTGGGCGCCGAAGGCGCCAGGCATGATCTAAAGCTGGAAAAGGTTATTTTTATCCCGGCGGGCAGGCCGCCCAACAAGCCACACAGTCGTATCACCGAGCCGTGGCTTCGCTACCGGATGACCGGCCTGGCAGTGGCTTCCAATCCTTTTTTTGAAGTTTCATCAATAGAGGTGGAACGTACCGGGCCTTCCTATACAATTAACACTGTGCAGGCGATCTCACGCCTGTATCCCGGAGCGCAAATATATTTTATAACCGGTTCCGACGCCCTGGTAGATATCCACACTTGGAAGGGTATAGAATATTTATTGACAATTTGCCGCTTTGTAGCTGCGGCCCGGCCGGGCTACCGGGTAGACGAGCTCTGGGAAAGGCTGGACAGCCTTATAGGAGATTTAAGACGCAACATCATTTGCATGGAAGTGCCGGCCCTGGCTATATCTTCGACCGATATCAGGCAACGTGTCCGCGAAGGAAGGCCGATAAAATACCTTCTGCCCGAACCCGTTGAAGATTTTATCAAAAAAAACCAGCTTTACAGGCAATGAAATTTGGAAAAATCTTTGCCTGGTTAAGATTGCATTAGGTAATTTCCTTTTGCAAATAATAGCTTTAAGCAAAAAAGTTTCTTAGGGGAAAGAGGTGATTGGTGGATGGCGCGTACCTTGTATGTGGGAAATCTACCTTGGGCTACCAAAGCCGAGGATCTTGCCGATGCTTTTTCAACGCACGGTGAAGTTCTAAGCAGCCGCGTTATTACCGATCGGGAGACCGGTCGCTCACGTGGATTTGGCTTTGTCGAAGTCCAGGATGAGGATGTAGAAAACATGATTGCTGCGATGAATGGTACCGACTTAGACGGCAGGATTATTACCGTAAACGAAGCTAAACCACGCGAAGATCAAGGCTAGGAACAAAACCTCCGTAACAGGAGGTTTTTTCTTAAGTCAAAAGAAAGGAACTTTATCACGTAAAGAGAATAGTAAAGTATAAAACCTAATATTAAACAAGGGGGAGTGGCCTTGGCACTAATTCCACAGGCGTTGGTAAATGTTGCCGTGCAGGCGGCGGAAGACAAGAAGGCAATAGATATTACCGTTTTTGATATCAGAGAGATATCCATTATCGCTGATTATTTCATTATTTGCAGCGGCCGGTCCCGCGTACACGCGAAGGCTATCGTGGAAAACGTCCAGGATAAGCTGGCCGAACTTGGTGTGGCAGCTTTGCGACGGGAAGGTTTCCGGGAGGGCGCTTGGGTGCTGTTGGATTACGGTGATGTGGTGATACATGTCTTTCAAGATGCGGAGCGGCAGTTTTATAACCTTGAACGCTTGTGGGGAGACGCCCGTGTTGTTAAGATCCCGGTAAACATATAAAAAGAAGGATGAATGTTGACAGATTAAGTTGACAGATCAAAATGTTTGACTTATAATAAATTTCAGTTTAACTGGTCAAGGCAATGATGAGGAGCAGTAGGTAGCGCAGTTCTAGAGAGAGCCGGTCGGTGGTGCGAGACGGTGGGCCAGGCTACCAAAACTCGCCTCTGAGCCGCCCGGGGGAATGGCAGTACCCCTGGCCGGGCGCACCGTTATCGCGTAAAGAGGGTAAAGATGGGGCTGTGGCGCAGTGGGAGCGCGCTTCCTTGGCATGGAAGAGGCCGCGGGTTCAATCCCCGCCAGCTCCACCATAAATGTATCTTTGCCAAAAAGGGTGGTACCGCGGGAGAAACCTCTCGTCCCTAACAGGGGCGAAGGGGTTTTTTTATTTTAATTTCGGGAGGGAATTTTAGCGTGAGGGATTTTGGTAAAATGACAATAGGTGAACTGGTGGACTACATTGCGGAGTCGTATCCGGACACTGAAGCTCTTGTCTACCCGGACCGGGACCTAAGGTATACTTACAGAGAGTTCCGGCAGGTTTGCGACCGGTTGGCCAAAGGGTTAATGAGTCTTGGAGTGAAAAAGGGCGACAGTACCGCTATCTGGGCTACTAACGTACCCGAATGGGTGATCACCCAGTTTGGCAGTCCCAGGATGGGGGCAGTCCTGGTGACAGTCAATACAAACTACAAGGTGTTCGAGCTGGAGTACCTGCTCAGGCAGTCGGATACAACAACCCTGATCATGATTCAGGGTACGAAAAGCTCCGATTACATAAGCATGATTTATGAACTCTGCCCGGAACTGCATCATTGCCAACCCGGGGAACTGGTTGCAGAGAGGCTGCCTTGTTTAAAAAATGTGATATTTATTGGGGAAAAACAATACCCCGGCATGTTTACCTGGGATCAGGTAATGAAAATGGGCGAAGACATTTCAGATGAAGAACTGGCTGCTGTCCAGGCTACGTTGAAGCCCGACGACGTGATCAACATGATGTACACTTCCGGCACCACAGGTTTTCCGAAAGGAGTTATGCTCACTCATCACAACCTGGTTTTGAACGGCAAAGGAATCGGGGACTGTATGCGCTTTACACCGAAAGACAGATTATGCATACCGGTGCCTTTCTTCCATTGTTTCGGGTGCCGACCATGTTTATCATGGAACTGGAGTTGTTGGAAAAAGAAAAGTTCGACACATCCACTCTGCGCACCGGGATCATGGCCGGGTCCCCTTGTCCCATTGAAGTCATGAAAAAGGTTGTAGAAGTTATGAATATGCGGGAGATCGTCATTACTTACGGCCAGACCGAATCCTCACCGGGGATTACCACCTCCAGGACGGACGATCCGCTTGAGTTGAGAGTTTCCACCGTGGGGCCGGCGCTGCCCGGAGTGGAAATGAAAATTGTCGATCCCGAAACAGGAAAAGATGTATCATCCGGGATTCAAGGTGAAATATGTGCCCGCGGCTACAACATTATGAAGGGCTACTATAAAATGCCTGAAGCTACCGCCGCTGCCATCGATCAAGACTGCTGGCTGCACACCGGCGATCTCGGCGTGATGGATGATAACGGTTACCTGAAGATTACCGGCCGCCTGAAGGATATGATTATCCGCGGCGGTGAAAATATATATCCCAGGGAGATCGAGGAGTTTCTCTACACCCATTCGGCTGTGAAAGATGTCCAGGTGGTGGGTGTCCCCAGCGTCAAATACGGCGAAGAAGTAATGGCCTTTATCCAGTTGAAGGAGGGCCAGTCAGTAACAGAGGAAGAATTAAAAGAATATTGCCAGGGTCAGATTGCCCGATATAAAATTCCCAGATATATTGCCTTCATCGACAGCTACCCAATTACCGCCAGCGGCAAAATCCAAAAATATAAGCTGCGCCAGATGGCAATTGAGATGCTGGATCTGCAGGATGTGGCCAAGATAGAAACAGCTTAAGTGGAATTCACAGGGGACGGTACTGATGTTAATCCAGAAATATTCTTTACTTTCAAGAACCGCCCCATATAGTTGTTGTTTTGGTAATGGTTTTGCTGCTGTATACAAGGGGGATATAAATTGAAAGAAAAGTACAACTTCAGGGAAGTGGAGGAAAAGTGGCAGGAGCGTTGGGCCGGGGAAGACCTTTACGCTGTTCCTGATATTTCTGGCCGGCCCAAATACTATTGTCTGGAAATGTTTCCCTACCCTTCCGGCAAGTTGCACATGGGCCATGTCAGGAACTATTCTATCGGAGATGTAGTGGCCCGCTTTAAGACCATGCAAGGCTATCACGTGCTCCACCCGATGGGTTGGGACTCTTTCGGCCTGCCGGCGGAAAACGCTGCGATCAAGCATGGGGGTGGCGTTCATCCCGCTGAGTGGACATATGGCAACATCGAAAGTATGCGGGAGCAGTTAAAGCAGTTGGGTATTAGCTACGACTGGAACAGGGAATTTGCCACCTGTCACCCCGGCTATTACCACTGGAACGAATGGCTTTTCCTTCCACGGTGCTGGCCAACGAGCAGGTAGTGAACGGTGGCTGTGAGCGGTGCAAGGCCCCGGTGGAAAAGCGGGAACTGGCCCAGTGGTTCTTTAAAATAACTGATTATGCCGAGCGCCTGCTTGGCGATCTGGACAGTTTGCAGGGCTGGCCGGAAAAGGTCAAAATCATGCAGGAGCACTGGATCGGGCGCAGCGAGGGCGCGGAGATAGATTTTAAAATCGACGGTTCAGACGATGTTATTACCGTATATACAACCCGGCCGGACACGGTTTTCGGTGTCACCTACATGGTCCTGGCGCCGGAGCACCCGCTGGTAGAAAAGCTGATTGCCGGTACCAGGCATGAAACGGAGATCAAGGAGTTTATCCGCAAAGTGCGGAGTTTGAGCGAGATCGACCGCACTTCCACCGAGGTGGAAAAGGTGGGCCTGCATACAGGGGCCATGTGCATAAATCCCTTGACTGGTGAAAAGGTTCCCGTACTGATAGCCAACTATGTCCTGCTGGAATACGGGACCGGCTGTGTTATGGGGGTGCCTGCTCATGACCAGCGGGACTTTGAGTTCGCCCGGAAGTACAAATTCCCGATCCGTGTGGTGATCCAGCCGCCCGGCGTAGAGCTAGATCCGGACAAAATGGAGGTCGCCTATGTTGAAGAGGGCGAGCTGGTTAATTCCGGCCGGTTTAATGGGATGCCCAATATGGAGGCAATCAAGGCCATTACCAGTTACATTGAGGAAAAGGGACTGGGCAGGTTTAGGATAACCTACCGGCTGAGAGATTGGCTGATTTCCCGCCAGCGCTACTGGGGAGCGCCCATTCCCATTATTTACTGCGAGCGTTGCGGGACTGTACCGGTTCCGGAAAGTGATTTGCCTGTATTGCTGCCGATGGAGGTGGAGTTTAAGCCCACCGGCCGGTCGCCACTGGCCGAGTGCCCCGAATTTGTAAACACTGCCTGCCCGCGCTGCGGCGGGCCCGGTAAAAGGGAAACCGACACTATGGATACTTTTATGTGCTCCTCATGGTACTATTATCGGTTTACCAGCCCCAGGGACATGGACGCGCCGTGGGACAGGAACAAGGTCGACTACTGGCTGCCCGTGGACCAGTATATAGGCGGTGTGGAACACGCTATCCTGCACCTTTTATACTCGCGTTTCTTTACGAAGGTGCTCTATGATCTGAAGCTGATAAGCAATCAGGAGCCTTTCACCAACTTGCTCACCCAGGGTATGGTTCTAAAAGACGGGGTCAAGATGTCCAAGTCAAAAGGCAACGTGGTCAGTCCCGAGGACATCGTGGCGCGTTACGGCGCCGATACGGCGAGGCTATTCATACTTTTTGCGGCGCCGCCGGAGCGCGACTTGGAGTGGAGTGACCAGGGGGTCGAAGGGTGTTTTAGGTTTTTAAACCGTATCTGGCGCCTGGTTGCGACCCAGGTGGACATATTGAGGAAAGCCCCCCGGACGCCTGCTGCAAAACTTGTCGGAGTGAACCGGGAGATGCGCCGACTGACCCATAAGACCATAAAAAAAGTAACCGAAGATATCGCCACGCGGTTTAATTTCAACACGGCAGTCAGCGCAGTCATGGAGCTTGTTAATGCTTTGTACCAGTTCAAGGAGGTCCCTGAAACGGACCGTGATCCGGCGGGAGCCTTGGCCTCTATACGATGCTGATGCCATAGTAGAGGATGAAATCACCATAGTAGTGCAGGTAAACAGCCGGGTGCGCGACCGGATGCTGGTTCCGGCTAGTTTAACCGCTGCCGAGATGCAAGAGATGGTGATGAAGGACCCGAAAGTGCTTAAGCTGACCGAGGGTAAAAAGATTATCAAAATTATTCCGGTGCCGGGAAAGCTGGTCAATATCGTAGCCAAATAAAAACATCCGGCAATACCTCGTGCATGTTTCGCTGCATATCATTCTATGCCCGTATCCTTTAGGTACGGGCATTTGCCATTTGCAGGGGCGCGATGCCGTGCCCCTTGCATCGGGGTGTGTCGATGCCGTATATATTTAACACCGCTGGTAATGATATAGAAATGATGGTACTTTAAAATTATTGAAATGTGCAGGTGAAAGGCATGATTCTTGGAGTAATACGCACGCTCATTTTGTTTGCCGTGGTAGTAGTTGGCCTAAGATTAATGGGCAAAAGACAAATAGGCCAGCTACAGCCATACGAGCTGGTAATTGTGATCATGCTTTCTGCCCTGGCGGCGGTCCCTATGGAAAACACCGGAGTGCCACTTGCCTCAGGACTTTTACCGATTCTAACACTGCTGGTAGCTCAGGTAGCGCTATCGTTTGTTTCCCTGAAAAGCCAGCGGGCGAGGGGTGTAATCTGCGGTACTCCCAGTATAGTCATTGAAAACGGGAAAATCGTCGAAAAAGAATTGGCCCGGCTACGTTACAACATCAACGACATGTTAGAACAATTGAGATCTAAAAACATTTCAAATATTTCTGATGTAGAATTCGCCATCCTGGAGAACAGCGGTAAGTTAAGTGTGATACCTAAATCCCAGAAAAGGCCGCTGGTCCCGGCGGACATGAACCTGCCCACGTCCTATGAGGGCTTACCGGTGACATTAATTATCGACGGCCACGTTTTCTTAAAAAACCTGGCAAAAATAAACTTAAACGAGGACTGGCTGCGCTCAGAACTGCAAAAATTCGGTGTCAACGATCTTAGGGACGTGCTTTTTGCCAGCCTTGATACAGAGGGAAAACTATTTTACCAATCCAAATCTAGGGCAATGTGAATGAAAAGGAGTTTTGTGCTGTGAGGTTGTTGGTGTCGCTTCTTGTAATATTTGCGGTGGCAGTTTCGCTGGGTTTCTGGACAAACCACAAGCTGGCAGTCTCGACAGGCGATTTGTTGGAAAATATCGAAAAGATTGAAGCGGGAATTGAAAACAACCAGTGGGAAACAGCCCGCAGTCATACTATGGACCTGGAAGAAACATGGGACAAAAAAGCTAGCTGGTGGCCGACCGTAATGGACCACCAGGAGATAGATAATATTGAATTTGCCATGGCCAAAGTAAAGGAATACATTGGAAACCAGAACGCCGCGCTTTCTTGGGGGCAGTTGTCGGAATTGAAGCTGATGATTAAGCACATACCGGAAAAGGAGGCTGTGACAATAAAAAATATATTATAGAAGGTTTTCAGCCTGCGATAGCCCGTATCTTTGAATCTTCCGGTAAATGGTGGCACGGCTGATGCCCAGTGCCCGCGCTGCCCTGACCTTACCTTCATCTGTCCAGCCATACTGGTCCAATGCGGTGAGGATGGCTTCCTTTTCCAGTTGGGCCAACTGGAGTAAACGGCCGTCGCCGGCGACGCCGCTCCTGGCTCTTTTTTTGGTTTTTTCGCGCAGTTCAGGCGGAAAGCTATCCAGGCTGATCCGGCTGTTTTCTTCGAGATTGATGGCGTATTCCACTGCATAGACCAACTCTCTTACGTTACCCGGCCAGTAATACTTGACACAGGCTTTTAGCGCTTCGTCGGTATAGCCCTGAATGTTTTTTCCCAGCAGGTCGCCAAACCTTTTCATGTAAAATTCCAGCAACAGTGGTATGTCGTCCGGCCTTTCCCGCAACGGGGGTATTACCAGGGGAATGACGCTCAAGCGGTAATACAGGTCGTCTCTAAAGAGATTTTTCCTTACTAGATCCTGGAGATCGCTGTCAGTGGCCGCTATTACCCGGACATCTACCGGGATCAACCTAGCGCCGCCGACGCGCTCGATCCTGCGGTCCTGAAGCAACCTTAGAAGCTTTGCCTGCAGGTAGAGGGACAAGTTACCTATCTCCTCCAGGAGAATAGCGCCGCCGTTGGCCAGTTCCAGCTTACCGGGCCTGCCTCCCCGCCGGGCGCCTGGAAAAGCCCCTTCGTCATAGCCGAAAAGCTCTCTTTCCAGAAGGTTTTCCGGGACGGCGCCGCAGTTGGCGGAAATAAACGGTCTGTGCCCATACGGCCCCACGGCATGGATGGCCCGTGCGATTAATTCTTTGCCTGTGCCGCTCTCTCCGGTGATTAGCACGGTAGAGTTGCCGGAGGAAATCTTAAAAGCTTTGTTCTTGACCTCCAAAAATGACTTGCTGGCGCCCACCAGGTCATCGAAATCAATCTTTTCCTGGGTGTTCATGATTTCATAGGCCAGCCTTTGTGTTTCTTTGAAATCCCGCAATGTAGCCACGGCCCCCGCTATGTGCCCATCGCTAACCTTGATTGGCTTGGCCGTGCTCAGGAGATGCAGCTTGCGGCCCTCGAAATTAATGAAAACTTCCCGCAAATTAAAACCTTTGCCGTCCCTAAATACTTCAGAAAAAGGTAGTGAAGGCAATATCCGCTTAGAATCCTTTCCGATAACCTGGTCCTTTTTTGCGCCGAACATCCTCTCAGCGGAGCGGTTGAAATGGGTGATCAAGCCGTCCCTGTCTACCGCCACAACGCCTTCGTCTACGGAGTCCACCACCGCCTCCAACCGGTTGGTCAGGACCACCCTTTCGGCCAGGATCTCGCGCTCTAAAGCCTTACTGCTGATCAAATCGGCCATCCTGCCAATAAATTCAATCAGCGAGTCGGTATTACTGCCCAGCATTTCCTTTTGGGGATCATCAAAGGCAGTCAGGCTGACCGTGCCGATTACTTCGGTTTCCGCCACGATTGGGTATACGATGCAGGCCTTATAAAAACACTGGCCTGTCAACGGGCAGGACAGGCAAATCGGGTGAAAGCCGGCCTCGCTGATGAAAATATGCTTTCCAGTCTGGAGGACATGTTTGTTTACCAGACCGCGCAACAGGCGGGTCCCGACATCGTTTCTGACGATACCGGTTCCTGCTACTCTTACGAGGTCGGTGTCGATTAATTCCACCTCTATTTTCAAGAATTCCACCTCTATTTTCAAGACCGTGGCAATGGCTTCGGCAATCTTTTGCCCGCTTTCACTGACCTGGGCAAGCCTGGACACATATAACAACTCCCTTAAGATCTAAAAAATGAGAAGCAGGGGGACGGTTCTTTTGAGAAGCAGGGGAACGGTTAATGTGAAAATACAGAAACAAATGGATGTTTTCATCCGTTCTCCTGTGTAAAGCATTTTCATGGTCCTTCTATTGAATTCCCTTCCTTGCTTCCTTAAAAGAACATATAGCCGCTTTCGGCGACCTGTGAGCGCCGGCGGGTCACAATGCCCGAAAAAGCTTCCCCATACAATAAAACAGTCCATTTTAGGCTAGGCAGCGGCCTGTTGGGCGGCTTCCCACCCAAGTTCCAGCGCTTTTTGGTTTAAATCCTCGGTGCCGCGGGGAATGCGCGACATCAAGGCCGACTGTAAGGATTCTTTCGTCACAACGCTTGTAAGCGCGGCCAGCGCTCCCAAGGCTATAATATTGGCCACCATTTCCTTGCCCAGGGACTCTTTTGCAATCAGGCTGTAGGGCATCGCAAAAACTTTGGCCGTTGTATCCGGTACATCTTTAATGTATGTACTGTCCACAATCAATACCCCGTCAGGGCTCAAGTCGCCGGCGTACTTATTAATAGCTTCCTGGCTCATGGCCAAAAGTATGTCCGGCTTTATAACCTTGGGATAATCAATTTCATTGTCGCTGATGATTACTTCTGCCTTGCACGCGCCGCCTCTGGCCTCCGGACCGTATGACTGAGTCTGGACGGTGTTTTTACCGTCCCTGATTACCGCATCGGCCAGGATTTGGCCAACCATGATCAGCCCCTGGCCTCCGCTGCCGCTTAATAGCACTTCGCTGGTTTGAGCCACGCATTATTCCCCCTTATATGAACACTGGGCTTTTTTAATCAGCTGCCCGTATATTTCCGTATATTCAGGCGCCACGGACTTGTGCAGTTCGCCGATGATGAACTTATCTTTCATTTCTTCCGGCGTCAGGTGTTTTGCTTTTTCTACCGGAACGCCGTGCTCTTTTTGCCACATCAGCATTTCGTGGCCGCTTCCCATTTCGTTCCGGCGCCCGAACGAAACAGGGCAGGCTGTAACAGCTTCAATTACGCTAAAGCCCTTGTGACAGGCCCCGGATATGATCAGCCTAGTCAAAAGACCCGTATGGTAAGTGGTGGCCCGCCCTACATACGTCGCGCCTGCGGCTTGGGCCAACCCGGCCAGGTCAAAGGGGCGTTCCACAGTTCCGTAAGGCGCCGTAGTGGCGCGGCAGTCCCGGGGGGTGAGCGGGGAGTATTGTCCACCGGTCATCCCGTAAATACTATTGTTAAAGATAACAGTGGTGATGTCGATATTTCGCCTGGCGGCGTGAATAAGGTGGTTGCCGCCGATGGCGCTGGCGTCGCCGTCACCCATCAGTACAAACACGTTGATCTCCGGCCTGGCCAGTTTGATTCCGGTAGCAAAGGCCAGCGCCCTGCCGTGAGTGGTGTGCATGCTGTTAAAATCAAGGTAACCGGAAGCCCTGGAAGAGCAACCGATTCCAGAGATCACCACTGTTTTGTCCTGGTCGACACCCATTTTATCGAAAGCCCGGATCAAAGCGCCCAGGACGATCCCGTTGCCGCAACCGGGGCACCATATATGGGGGAGCCTTTCTTTGTTTAGGTATCTTTCAGCGTTTCCTTGCATAATCTCTCCACCCGCAATTAAATTGATTTTATAACACCCAGGATTTCGCCCGGTGTAATTATCTCGCCGCCAAACCTATTTAACCCAACTACCTTCGTGGAGTTTCGGGCGGCGCACTCCACTTCGCCTTTTATCTGTCCCATGTTCATTTCAGGTACTATAATGGCGCGCGCCTGCTGTGACAATGCCGCTACCTCCCGGTAAGGAAAAGGCCATATGGTGACCGGGCGAAACAGGCCGGCTTTTATACCCTCCGAGCGGGCGTCTCTTACTGCCCGCTTGGCGGAACGCGCAACCGCGCCGTAAGCGATCACAATAATTTCAGCGTCTTCTGTGAGATGGGAGTCATAGGTAACTATATCGTCAAGGTGATCCATAATCTTGTTGTTTAGGCGGTTCAAAAGCTGTTGCGCCAGTTCGGGGTTGGTCGTGGGCACACCGTTTTCGTTATGGACCAGCCCCGTCACATGGTAGCGGTAACCTTCGCAAAAATTAGCCATAGGCGGCACGCCGTCCTCACCGGCCCGGTAAGGATAATATTTTTTTAGCCCGGCCGGTGGTTTCTTGCGGTTGATGACCGGTATTTCACCGGGCTGCGGGAGGTTAACCCGTTCCCGAAGGTGGCTTACGATCTCCTCTGTTAGCAGGATCACCGGTGTCCGGTATTTTTCAGAAAGATTAAAAGCCCGTATTGTTAGAGAATAGGATTCCTGCACCGAGCTGGGGCAGAGCGCTATAACCGGGTGGTCACCGTGGGTCCCCCAGCGGGCCTGCATCACATCTCCCTGGGCAGTAGCGGTGGGAATGCCGGTGCTGGGGCCGCAGCGCTGGACATTGACCACCACGCAGGGCACCTCGGCAATGGCCGCAAACCCCAAGTTTTCCTGTTTTAAGGAGAATCCGGGACCGCTGGTGGCGGTGAGGGCCTTTAACCCGGCTAGCGAAGCCCCGATAACGGCGGCCATGCTGGCCATCTCATCTTCCATTTGAATAAATTTACCGCCCACGATGGGCAGTTTTTTCGCCAGTATTTCAGCGATCTCAGTGGATGGGGTGATGGGGTACCCGGCAAAAAAGCGCGCGCCTGCGTCCAGTGCGCCCTCAGCGATGGCTTCGTTGCCTTGCATTAAACGGGCGAGAGGAATAACGTCAGTCATGATTAGTCCTCCCTTATCGATATGGCAAAGTCGGGGCAATGAGTTATACACTTGCCGCAGGCAGTGCACTGCGCGGCGTTTACAACCGCAGCCTTGCCGCTGCTATCAATTATCAAAACCCCGGAACAGAGGGCTGCGCAGATACCGCACCCTTTACACCAGGTTTTATTGATAACGATCTTTTTGGAGCGTACGGGGGATGTCAATACAGTCATAAACTCACCTCAAATCGTAGCCGTCAGTAACCGGAAGCGATTTTTCCCGGCATACCTGTAACTTGTGTAATTTGTGGGAATACATAGCAGTGTTTCCGGTAAAATTGTATCATGTTGAGATAATAGGCCATTTGCCCAACGCGCGTCTAGTGTATCGTTTTGAGATTTATCTCAAATTAATACAACTTAAATCATCTAATACTTATTTTACACTTTTTTTGCCCTTTGTAAAGTGATATTTTTTTTAAAAACCGGTAAATCATAAAATAATATTAAGTTAATGGGCTGGTGTTTAGATTGGTTTGGGAATATATTTACCGGACAGTTGTCATATACTTCCTGGTGTTGGTAGTTGTCAGGTTGATGGGTAAGCGGGAAATTGGCCAGCTTTCCCCTTTTGATTTCGTGGTGGCGATTATTATCGCCGAACTTGCGGCGATGCCGATGGAAGCCAGTGAGGTCCCCTTGTGGCACAGCGCTCTCCCGCTGGTTGTTTTAAGCGCCCTGCAGATCATCGTTTCTTATGTATCTCTTTTTAGCCACAGACTGCGTGGTATTATATGCGGTTATCCCCAGGTGATTATTAGGAATGGGATGATATTAAGGGACGAGATGAGAAAAGCCCGCTATAACCTTGACGACCTGCTGGCCCAGATGAGAGAAAAGGGTATTATCGACCCGGATGACGTGGAGTTTGCCGTGCTTGAAACATCAGGAAAGCTAAGCGTTATTCCGAAATCCCAGCAAAGGCCGGTTACACCGGCGGACCTGGGGATCTCCACCCAGTATGAAGGACTTCCTACCGTGCTGGTTATGGACGGCAGTGTTATCGGTGAAAATTTAAATGATATAAGGTTAGATGAAAAATGGCTGAGCAATGTGTTGGAGGAACAAGGATTGACCCCGAAAAAAATCCTTTTGGCCACCCTTGGAACAGACGGAAGATTATTTGTCAGTAAAAAATAAGGGAGGAAGGAAAAAGTCATTGTTGGTAGAATAAACCTGTAAATATATTTTAAACACCAAAGAGGGGAGTAGCTAAAGTGATCCAGCTCGACCGGAAACAGCAGTTGGTGATCCTTTTATTGGCGGGGATTATTCTATTTGGCGCGGGGTACCGCTTTGCCCAGGTAAAGGACAAGGCGGCGGAGAAAGACAGGCCGGCGCTGGAGGCGGCTAGCGAAAACATTACCGGGGAGCTGAGCGTGCATGTGGCAGGCGCGGTGGCAAGGCCGGGTGTTTACAATTTGCCCCAGGGCGCAAGGGTTATTGACGCTGTGAATAAAGCCGTTCCCCTGGCGGAAGCCGACCTGGACTCTTTGAAACTGGCGTCGAAAATTACCGATGGGCAGGATATCTACGTTTTCTTGAAGCCCGTGGCAAATCAGGACGGTTCGGCAACCGGAGATGGTCAGGGAATGCAACCGGCGCCTACCAACACCCCCGGGACAATCCGCACTTCCCCGCTTCCGGGCAACAGCCCGGG
>JALHFC010000310.1 GCA_022839445.1 Pelotomaculum sp. | reverse complement strand
TACCAGGATGTCGACGTGGTACTGACTTCCCGTGAACTGGGACGCATGTTCAAACAGGCCGGACTGGACATGTCCAACCTGCCGGAAGAAGAGTATGACGCGCCGCTCGGGATTTCCACCGGCGCCGGCGAGATCTTCGGCGCATCCGGCGGCGTGATGGAAGCGGCATTGCGTACAGTTTACGAAGTTGTTACCGGCCAGGAACTGTCAAACCTCAACTTTACTGATTGCCGCGGCCTTACCGGCGTAAAGGAAGCCACTGTTCAGGTCGGCGATCTGCCTGTGAAGATAGCGATCACAAACGGCCTGGGTAACGCCCGGAAAGTTCTGGACAAGATCCGCGCGGGTGAAGCCGACTATCACTTCATCGAAATCATGTGCTGCCCGGGCGGCTGCATCGGCGGCGGCGGCTCACCCATTCCGACCAACACGGAAATCCGCCTGAAGAGGATTGACGCTACCTATACGGAAGATGAGCGCATGACCATGCGCAAATCTCATGATAACCCGGCTGTGAAAGAACTTTACGCGGAGTTCCTGGAAAAACCGCTGGGCCATAAGTCACACGAACTGCTTCATACCAAATACACACCCAGGGGAAACTACCCGAAGTGTGACTAAGCAGTATAAAACAATCACTGCACAGATCAACAAAATTAAATATTGCCTGACGGGTACGGTAAAACGTGGCTGAAGGGTACTGAATGTTATCTCTGCGAAAAGGGGTTATCCTGCACTCAAGGAGGAAGACGTGGTTATTTTAAAGCCCTTTTTTCGCAATGCGAAAAAGGGGCTTTTTTATTGTTAAGGAAAGTATATGCCAGCCAAGGGAACCGTCCCCGTGGCTGGCAAGGGGGAATGGTTTTTTGGAACAGCGTATCGGTGTGATCGGGATCGTGGTGGAGAACCGGGAGAGTGCGCGTAAGATTAACAAAATTTTAAGCGAATACAGTGATATTATTGTCGGGCGAATGGGTATACCGTACCGGGAGCGTGATATCTCGGTTATATCCCTGATTATCGACGGCTCGACAGAT
>JALHFC010000309.1 GCA_022839445.1 Pelotomaculum sp. | reverse complement strand
AGCTTGCGGATAATGGAAACAACTTTCTGCTGTGCTTTTTCTACCTCTTTCAGACGTACCGGACCCATGAATTCTATTTCCTCCCTGATCATTTCCGCGGCGCGCTTAGACATATTCTTATAAATCCTGGAGTTGACCTCTTCGTTGGCGCCGCGCATGGCCAACGCCATATCCTTCGAGTTAACTTCTTTAAGCACACGCTGGATGAAGTTGTCCGGCAGCATATTGAGGTCTTCAAATACAAACATGCGCCTTTTGACTTCTTCCGCCAGAGCCGGGTCCTCCCTTTCAAGCCCTTCCAGAATTACTTTTTCCGCGCTTCTGCCTACTCTGTTCAGGATGTCCACCAGGGATTGCACACCACCTACTACCGACTGGTCCTGCTGGACCACGGTAGAAATCTTGCGCTCCAGCAAATCCTCAACATCTTTGATAATATCGGTTGAAAAACGATCGATAATAGCAATCCGCCTGGATATTTCACTTTGCATTTCGGGCGGTAACAACCCCAGGATAATCGCCGCCTGCTCCGGCGTAAGGTGGGCTAAGATCAAGGCGATTGTTTGGGGGTGCTCTTCCCGGATAAAGTTAAATAATTGTTTAGGGTCGGTTTTGCGAAGCGAACTAAAAGGGATAGCCTTCATGTCGCTAGTCAGCTTATTTATTATCTCCGAAGCTTTTTGGTGACCAACAGCTTTTTCCAACAACTCCTTGGCGTAATTCAAACCACCGTGCAACAGGTATTCACGGGCTTGCCGGAGTTCTAAAAACTCATCGATCACAGCATTTTTAATCTCCGGCGGGATTTTGATCATGTTGGATATTTCCTGGGTAAGCTGTTCTATTTCCACGTCGCGAAACCCGCTTTTCAAAACGCGGGAAGACAAGTCTGAACCAAGGGCTATCAACAAAATAGCGGCTTTTTTAACACCGGTAACCTTTGTTAGCTGCACCGCCAGCCCCCCTTCATGAGAACTAGTAGCGCAACGCCTCCGGCCAGCGCATAAATGAAAATACGGGCTTTTTGGCTGGCCTTAAGTTCAGCCATGGCTAATTCTTCCTCAGCCTTTTTTAGGGAGTCGTCAAATGCCATACTGGATACATTGATTTGATCATTGCGATCCGCATTGTACCCGATAGCCGCCGCTACGGCATCCGTAACCTTTTGGATATCAACCGGGCGGTCCGATTCGCTGACAACCACCGACGTAGACAGGCGGCGAACACTTCCCGGGGCGTTAACCGTGGTATCCTGCCTTGTGCTAACCTGGTAATTGATCGTGCTTTCTTCCCTGGTATAACTTGACTCGCCGGCGCCCTGGGTAAAAGGGTATGTGGTAATGTTCGAATCAGTGCCCGGTGGACCGGCGATATCAGTTCCCGTGCCGGTTTCACTGACAACATGCTCACTAACTCTGACATTTTCCGGATTTGTGGAGGTGGTGCTAGTTGACTGCTGCTGGCTGAAATCAAGCTCGGCGGTAACCATAACTACAGCCTTGTTTTGCCCTAGGATCTTGGTCAGCATCTGTTGGACCCTTTTTTCAAGCTCTTTTTCATATTCACGCCGGGCATACTGCTGCTCAAGAGTAGCCCTGGTTATCGCCACATTCGGGTCGGCGGATTTAAGGTTGTCGCTTAAGACGTTACCCTCGGTGTCTATTATATATACATTATCCGGTTTAAGCCCCTCCACGCTACCCTGCAAAAGGTCGCAGACACCTTGTGCTTGCTCCGGCTTTAAGCTGGCCGTGGGCTTAAGCTTTAGGACCACAGATACGGTAGGTGTGCCTTGATCACTGATAAAAACGCTTTTCTTAGGGATCACCAGGTGTACCCTGGCCTGCTCCACCCCTTCAATCTGGATCAAAGTCCTCCTCAGTTCTTCCTGCAAGGCCCTCTGGTAACCTACCTGCTGCTCAAAATCGGTTTGCCCGAACTTGCTTTGATCGAAAAGTTCAAAACCC
>JALHFC010000075.1 GCA_022839445.1 Pelotomaculum sp. | reverse complement strand
TGTCCAATATATCCAATTTGATTGAGCAATACTTGAAAAAGTTGCTGGCGGAAAGCAGGCAAAAATTTGTTGAGGTCCAACGAAGTGACCTGGCTGTCCGCTTTAACTGTGTTCCTTCTCAGATTAACTATGTTTTGACCACCCGGTTCTCAGCCAGTCACGGTTATATTGTGGAAAGCAGGCGGGGAAGTGGTGGTTATATCAGGATTGTTAAAATCCCTTTGAACCAGCGTTCCGGTTTAATACAGGATATTTGTGGTTTAGTAGGGGAATCTATAGCGCAGGGCGACGCGGAAGGTCTAATTAAACGTTTGAGGGAGGAAGGATTGATTAGCCGCCGGGAATCAAGGTTAATGCAGGCTGTTGTAGACGGTAATACTATAAGAAGGTGTTTGCCTGCCTGTGACAAACTAAGGGCGATGTTGTTAAAATCTATGTTAACAGCAATTTTGTTGGATTGATACAAGGGGGTCATTATTATGCTGTGTGAGCGCTGCAATTTGCGACCGGCGACTGTGCACCTGACTGAAATAACTAACGGTCAAAAAAAAGAGACGCATCTTTGCGAAAGCTGCGCCGGTGAAATACAGCTTCAGGGGTTTGGTTTTGTTCCACAGATGAACCTGCATAACTTTCTCGCCGGTCTTTTAAGCGGAACCGGTGGTGTCGGCTATGACCGGGCGGTGGATGGCGACAAAAAATGCGAAAAGTGTGGTATAGCCGAGTCGCAATTTGTCAACAAGGGGCTGTTGGGTTGTGGTGATTGCTACCCGTATTTCGAGGAAAAGATGCTGCCGCTCCTACGAAAAATTCATGGCAACACACGGCATACCGGCAAAGTGCCTGAACGCGCCGGTGGGCGTGCCAGGCTAGCAAGAGAGATAGAAAAGGTAAAAAATCAGCTGGGTGAAGCTGTGGGACGGGAGGAGTTTGAACTCGCCGCCGAGCTTCGTGATGCTATACGCCGGATGGAAAAAGGTCTTAATGAAGGGCGTGAGGGTTAATGTCGATTAAAGAAAGGGCTGCCGGCGCATATAGCAGTTGGATGAACGCCGACGGCCCGGATGCCGGTATAGTAATCAGCAGCCGGGTTAGGGTAGCTAGAAACCTTGCCGGTATTCCTTTCCCGCATCTTCTTGATCTGGAGATGTCCAAGAAAGTTATTCGCGAGGTCCAGGCGGCGCTTGAAAACGAGGAAGCGTCCGGCTTGCTGGGGAACCTTGCCTTAAACGGCCTGGAGGAACTAGAACCGCTAGAAAGACAGATACTGGTAGACAAACACTTAATCAGCCCGGATCTTTTGCAAAACTTCCAGTCTAAAGCTGTGGCTATCCGGGATGACGAGGTGGTTAGCATCATGGTCAATGAGGAAGACCACCTGCGCATTCAGTGTCTTCTTTCGGGTTTGCAGCTGAAAGAGGCCTGGGATATTATCAACAAGGTTGATGACGGCTTAGAGAAGAAGTTGCGATATGCGTTTTCTGAAAAATACGGTTTTTTAACATCCTGCCCCACAAACGTTGGAACGGGTATGCGCGCTTCCGTTATGCTACACCTTACGGCGTTAAAGCTGACCAAGCAGATTACCCTGGGACAGTCTGAGGAGGAAATTGTTAATAACCTTATTTCCATTACAAAACAAATCTTGGCCCAGGAGCTAACTGCCCGGCGTGTTTTGCATAAGGAAAGGCGCGATTTCATTGAAGATCGGGTCTACAGGGCCTTTGGCGCTTTGAAGTATGCCCGGCTTCTTTCATTGGAAGAAGCTATGCGGCTTTTTTCCAGCTTGAGGCTGGGGTTGGGTTTAAAAATAATATCCGGTGTGCCGGACAGACTTATAAATGAATTAATGGTGAAAATTCGTCCTGCATTTTTAATTAAATCCACCGGGCACGATCTCTCAAATTACCAGGGGGAAGTGTTGAGAGCCGGGCTAATAAGGGAAGAGTTGGCGGGATTAACTTAATAAAATAACTTTTAAACCTGGGGGTGTAAAAAGATGTTTGGAAAATTTACTGAAAGAGCCCAAAAAGTATTGATGTTTGCTCAGGAGGAAGCAAAAAGCGCTGCTTACCCTTATGTTGGTACGGAGCACCTGCTTCTAGGGCTGATCCGGGAAGAAAAAAGCGCCGCAGCCAAGGTCCTGGATGCAATAGGCATGGATGCTGATAAGGTGCGGTCAGTAGCGGCACAAATAGTAGGGGCGGGAAAAGATCAGGCTACGGAGGAACCGGTCCCGACCGCCAGGACAAAAAAAGTGCTGGAGCTGTCGCTGGACGAGGCGCGTCGGATGGGTCATAATTATGTCGGCCCCGAGCACTTGCTTTTAGGTTTAATCCGCGAGGGTGAGGGTGTGGCGGCGCAGATCCTGGCTGCATATGGTGCGGATTACCGAAAAGTGCGGTCTATGGTAGCCCAGCTATCGGGGGGGCAACCGCCCTCGGCAGGCCAGGCGCCAGGCCGGGGTAAGGAAGGCGCCGCTCAAACGCTGGACCAGTTTGGGCGGGATTTGACCGTATTGGCTGGAGAAGATAAACTAGATCCTGTAGTGGGTAGGGATAAAGAGATTGAAAGAGTAATACAGGTTTTAAGCAGGCGCACAAAAAACAACCCGGTATTAATCGGTGAGCCTGGTGTGGGTAAAACTGCCGTTGCCGAGGGGTTGGCCCAAAGGATAGCGTCGGGCAACATACCCGAGATCCTTGAGAATAAGCGGGTTGTTACTTTAGATATGGGCTCCATGGTTGCCGGTACCAAGTATCGCGGTGAATTCGAGGAGCGGATGAGAAAAGTAATTGAGGAAATACGCCAGTCCGGCAATATTATATTGTTTATTGACGAGCTCCACACTTTAGTAGGGGCCGGCGCTGCTGAAGGCGCCATAGATGCGGCCAATATTTTAAAACCGGCTTTGGCTAGAGGTGAGCTACAGTGTATTGGCGCCACTACCCTGGATGAATACCGCAAGCATATTGAAAAGGACGCTGCCTTAGAGCGCCGCTTCCAGCCGATAACTGTGGCGGAGCCAAATATTGAGGAAACCATCCAGATTTTGAAAGGACTCAGGGACAAATACGAGGCCCATCACCGTGTAAGGATTACTGATGAAGCCCTGGAGGCGGCGGCGAAGCTATCCAGTCGCTATATTACCGATAGGTTTTTACCCGACAAAGCCATCGACCTGATGGATGAAGCCGGTTCCCGTGTTAGGTTGCAGGCCTTTGTGCCCCCGCCCGAGTTGAAAAAGATGGAGAAAAAGCTGGAGGTATTGCAAAAAGAAAAGGAAGCGGCGGTAAACGGTCAGGAATTTGAAAAGGCCGCTGAATTAAGGGACCAGGAGCAGAAGTTGCGGGCTGAACTGGTAAGTTTAAGGGAATCATGGAAACAGCAAAGTAGCGGTGCGGAACTCGTGGTGGACGAGGAAACCATTGCTCACATTGTTTCCAGCTGGACCGGTGTGCCTGTGAAAAAACTGGCTGAGGAAGAAACGGAAAGGCTTTTGAAAATGGAAGAAGTGCTGCACCAGCGGGTAGTTGGACAGGATGAGGCTGTCCATGCCATATCGCGGGCAATCAGAAGGGCTAGGGCCGGGTTAAAAGATCCCCGGCGCCCCGTCGGTTCCTTTATCTTCCTGGGACCTACGGGCGTAGGCAAGACAGAGTCGGCCAGAGCCCTGGCGGAGGTGCTTTTCGGAAGCGAGGACGCTATGGTAAGGATAGACATGTCTGAATACATGGAAAAGTTCGCGGTGTCCCGGCTGGTGGGGGCGCCTCCCGGTTATGTGGGTTATGAAGAGGGCGGGCAGCTTACCGAAGCGGTACGGCGCAGGCCGTATACGGTAGTCCTGCTGGATGAAATTGAAAAAGCCCATCCGGATGTGTTCAACATCCTGTTGCAGGTGATGGAAGACGGCAGGCTTACCGACGCCAAAGGGCGCACTGTGGATTTCAGAAACACTGTGCTTATTATGACCTCGAACGTCGGGCTGCATACCATTAAAAAGGAGGCGACTTTGGGTTTCCGCTCCGGTAGCCGGGATAGCGACGCTTACGAAGACATGAAAAGCAAAGTGACGGAGGAACTGCGGAGGACTTTCCGCCCCGAGTTTCTAAACCGTGTGGACGAAGTCATTGTTTTCCATGCCCTGACGCCGGAACATATAAGAAAAATTGTAGATATCATGCTAAAAGACGTTGCTAATAGAATGAAGGAAAACGATATTGAAATCGAAGTGGCGGAAAAGGCCAAGGACCTTTTGGCTAAAGAGGGTTTCGACGAGGCTTTCGGCGCCAGGCCGCTGCGGCGGGCCATCCTGCGCCAGGTGGAAGATCGCCTTTCAGAGGAATTTCTAAAAGGTACCTTCGCCGGGGGAGACCGGGTGTTTTTAGACATTAACGAGACTGGAACAGGTATTAAAGTTATTAAGAAACCACAAAGTTTCCACCCGGCTTAAAACAAATGAAATAAAAGGAGCGCTACGTAATGTACAGGTCGCCAATTGCGAAAGTAATTATGATTATATTATTCCTTACTCTTATCATGGCAGGTTATGTATTTTTAATGGATCGAATCATCGCGCCACCGGCGGCGCCGCAAGCCGGGTTGCATGAGCCGGCGGCTACCCCGCGCCAGTCTGCGCTGCAATCAGCGATCCCCGACCCGGCGCCTGCGCCGTCCGGTCAGCCGGCGAAAGCAGAAGATGTCAGGCGCCAGGCAGGTTCATATGTCGGGCGTATTGATAACAACTTTATTGAAATTAAAGTTGGTGATGAAACCAAGGTATTTCTTTTCCCCGAAGGAGCAACCGGGATTGTCTTAAACGAAGGGGATGCGGTTTCTTTTGAAGTATATAAAGATGATAACGGGCGAACAGCCATCTCTAGTATTTTGAAGTTGCTTCCCGAATAAAATATGTGCCAAACCCTTTATTGTAGGATGTCAATTAAGATGTTATACTTTAGAAATAATTGCAATCCGGGGACTTGTTATTTATGCGTTTAAAGACACAGTTTAATTGCCGGGAATGTGGCCAACGCTCCGCCCGTTGGCTGGGACGTTGCCCCGGTTGCGGCGCCTGGAACAGTTTTGTAGAGGAGAGTTCCGCTCCCTTGGCGGTGGGCGCCGCAGTGTTAACGTCTACGGGTGACGTCCCTTGCCCTGTGACTGAGGTGTCCGCATTTGCGGAGGAACGATCTCCGACCGGAATCGGTGAAATGGACCGGGTATTGGGTGGGGGTGTGGTTCCCGGCTCTTTAATTTTATTAGGGGGCGATCCGGGAATAGGCAAGTCTACCTTGCTGCTTCAGGTTGCCCATTTGCTCAGCCGAAAAATGCAAGTTTTATACGTTTCCGGGGAGGAATCAACCCGCCAGGTCCGGCTAAGGGCTGAACGCCTGGGGGCTCTATCTCCGGGGCTGCTGCTGGTTTGTGAAAATAATATAGATACGGTAGAGCGTCATCTAAAAAGTTTAGCGCCACCGGTGGTGGTTATTGATTCCATTCAAACGGTATACAATAGCGATGTGTCTTCCGCGCCGGGCAGCGTCGGGCAGGTACGGGAATGCGCGGCGCAGTTGATGAGGCTCGCCAAGACTACCGGCATGTCGATCTTTTTGGTCGGCCATGTGACAAAAGAAGGGCTGCTGGCAGGGCCGCGTGTTTTGGAGCACATGGTGGATACGGTACTGTATCTAGAGGGAGAGCGCCACCAGTTTTTTCGCGTGCTGCGGTGTGTTAAAAACAGGTTCGGCTCAACCAACGAAATCGGAATCTTTGAGATGCGGGGTAGCGGGTTAGTGGAAGTGACTAATCCCTCTGCCTTGTTTCTAGTTCAGCGTTCCCAGGGTGATATGCCCGGCACAGCGGTGGCGGCCGGTCTTGAGGGCACGAGGCCGCTTTTGGTTGAAATCCAGGCTTTGGTTTCACCTACTAGTTACGGTGTGCCTCGCCGGATGACAGCCGGTGTGGACCACAACCGGGTAGCTTTAATTGCTGCGGTGTTAGAAAAGCGTGTGGGCTTAAACCTGGGGAGTTGCGATTTATATGTGAGCGCCGCCGGCGGGGTTAAGCTTAATGAACCGGCGGTAGATTTGGCGATTGCGTGTGCTATGGCTTCCAGTTTTAGGGATGCGCCGGTGGACCCCGGCATGGCTATGGCGGGCGAGATTGGTCTTACCGGCGAAATTCGTCCAGTTAACGGCGTGGAAAAGAGAGTTAATGAGGCTGTTAAACTTGGTTTTAGCCGGTTTTTGCTCTCCACACAAAGTGCGGCCCGGTTCAAAGAGGATGCGGGGATCGTGGCGGCAGATACTCTAGCGCTTGCTTTGGAATTGGCTTTAAAGCTATGAGGTGGCGATTCAATTGAAAGAAGAAAAAACAGATGAAAAGTTATTAAAAGTTTTGCGCACTCCTCAGGGCTAAAACCGGGGGGCTTATTATAATTGGGGATACTCCCGAAGTGATGGAAATAACGGAAGGGGGCTTTGCCGTTAACGCCGATTTCACCCCTGCAAGACTTTACGAACTTGCCAAAATGGACGGGGCGATCGTGCTGAGCAAGGACGCCAAAAAAATTCTAGCGGCAAATACTCAATTAGTGCCTAACCAGAACATACCTTCCTCAGAAACCGGTATACGGCATCGAACGGCGGAACGCGTTGCCAGGCAGACCAACACCCTTGTTATTTCCATATCTCAGCGCCGTAGTGTGATCACCACCTACAAAGGCAATTTAAAATATGTATTAAAAGACATAGGCGTTATTTTATCCAAGGCCAACCAAGCCATACAGACCCTGGAGAAGTACCGCTCGGTTATGGATAAGGTGTTGGTGGAACTAAGCGCGCTGGAGTTCCGGGACGCTTCTACGTTATTTGACGTGGCCAGGGTTATCCAGCGGGTGGAAATGGTTTTAAGGGTAGTAAAGGAGATTGACCGGTATATTAGTGAGCTCGGCGTTGAAGGTCGCCTAATTACTATGCAGATGGAGGAGTTGGTGGCAAAAGTTGAAGACGAGGAGCTCCTGGTGATCCAGGATTACGCCACTGCTATCGGTGAAAAATCATCATCCGATATTCTTAGTGTGATCAGAAGTTGGCCGGCTGAAGATATCCTTGACCTGTCCCTGATTGCGCGTGCTCTGGGCTATCCGGGCAGCGCCAGCATTCTTGACCAGCATGTTTCACCCCGTGGTTACAGGATATTGGGGAAAATACCCCGTCTGCCCCAGCCCGTTATTGACAACCTTGTTAAAACCTTTGAGGCGCTTAACAGGATCCTGGTGGCCAGTATTGAAGAATTGGACGATGTGGAGGGTATAGGTGAGGTGCGTGCCCGCTCTATCAGGGAAGGCCTCAACCGCTATCGCGAACAGCTTTTACAGGAAAGGCTATAGTAACCTCCCGTCAATATACCGATTTTCCACGTATGGGGCTGAATTGAAGTCCTAACATTTGGTGTTGACTCCGTCTTATAGCTATGCTAAAATTATAGTTTATTTGACAGGGATACTATTTCGTGTTACAATTTATACGTGGAAAATTTTCTAAGGGGGTACGGGCTTGTTCAAAATAGGAGATAAAGTGGTGTACCCGATGCACGGCGCCGGTGTTATCGAAGCCATCGAGGAAAAAGAGGTGCTGGGGGAAAAGCGACAGTATTACATCCTGCGGCTACCCGTGGGAGATATGAAAGTAATGATTCCGATTAGCAACGGCAAAGAGGTTGGCTTAAGGGAGGTCGTGGACTGGGAAGGTGTGCAGAGGGTGTTTCATATCCTGCGCGGGCAGTGTTCGGCGATGTCTCCCAACTGGAACCGCAGGTACCGCGCTAATTTAGAAAAAATAAAAAGCGGTAGTATTTATGAAGTTGCCGAAGTGGTTCGCAACCTGGTTAAGCGGGACCGTGAGAAGGGGCTTTCCTCCGGCGAGAGAAAGATGCTGGAAAACGCCAGGCAGATTTTATTAAGTGAGTTGGTGTTGGCCACCGAGTTGGAGGAGGACAAAGCACAGTCGCTCCTGGATGGTGCTTTTGCTTAAATCGTCAGGTTAAACTGACGTTTTTTGTTTTTGCTCTTGTTTCCTGATACCGGCGCATAAAACGCTGTATTAGAAGATATTACTTTGTATCGAGGAAAGGAGGTGAAAATGGTGGCCAAAAGGATCATATATGGTGTTTTAGTTATTATTTTTACCAGCCTGGGGTTTGCTATCGGGCTGTATTTGTCTAACAGCGGCTTGGTTTCTTTTATTGAAAATCTACCCCAGCAGTTTAAATTCGGCCTGATTGGACTTTCTTCTTTAATTGCGCTTGTGGGCGGGGTTTTGCTTTCCCCGTTAATCATGCGTGGGGCTGTGCGTCTTACTACGTTCCTGGAGCAGTACCTGCAAAAAACCCCGATCCAGGACTTGGTTATGGGTTCGGTCGGCTTGATTATTGGACTTATAATTGCTAATTTAATGGGTTCCATTCTATCTTCCATCGGTATCATCGGCAAAGTGTTTTGGGTCTTGATTACCTTACTGTTAGCCTATCTCGGTTTAACTATCGGCATTAAAAAACGGGAGGATCTACTTGCTCTTTTTGCTGCTTTTCCTAAGTTTGGTAAGGATCGCGTGACAAAATCCGAAGCCCGGACCGGCCAGCTTAAAGTTATTGATACCAGCGTTATTATCGACGGGCGGATTGCAGAGTTGTGTGAAAGCGGTTTTGTTGAGGGGGTTCTGCTCGTTCCCGCGTTTGTTGTCGAAGAGTTGCGTCATATTGCTGATTCCCCGGATCTTATGAAACGCAACCGGGGGAGGCGCGGCCTGGATATTTTGAATAAGATGCGCAAGGATCCTGACATCAAGATTCAAATATATGACAACAACCGCGGTTTGGAGGAAGTTGCGGAGGTTGACACGAAACTGGTTAAGCTGGGCCAGAAACTTGGCGCCAAAATAATTACCAATGACTTCAACCTGAATAAAGTTGCCGAGTTGCACGGTGTAAGAGTGCTAAACATTAATGAGTTGGCAAACGCAGTAAAGCCGGTGGTTTTACCTGGTGAGGAAATGGTGGTCCAGGTAGTTAAAGACGGCAAGGAGCCGGGTCAGGGAATAGCCTATCTGGATGACGGCACAATGATTGTGGTGGATGGCGGAAGGCGTCATATGAACCAGACCGTTCCCGTGCTGGTGACCAGCGTGCTCCAGACTGCCGCCGGCAGGATGATTTTTGCCAAGCCAAAGTATAGCCGGCGTTTAGGTGAACGTACCGACTTCGGCGAGGTGAATGTTATTGGTTAAGGCTACGGCCATAGTTCCGGCGGCAGGCAGCGGCTCACGGATGGGGACCGGGGTAAAGAAGCAGTATCTTATTTTGGAAGGTATTCCGGTCCTGGGGCATGTGCTAAAAGTGTTGGAAAAAAGCACGGTTATTAAAAGCGTTGTTGTTATTGTGGGTTCCGGTGAAGAGGGGTACTGCCGTGTTGCGGTAGTGGAAAAATTAGGTTTGAAAAAAGTTATAGCGATTGTGCCGGGTGGAAAAGAGCGTCAGGATTCCGTATATAACGGCCTTCTGGCGCTTTCACCCGATACCGGTTTAGTGGTGATCCATGACGGCGCCCGCCCATTTTTGGACTCCAAATGTTTGCAGGCGGTTGTGGAAGCAGCGGGCGTATATGGTGCGGCAACGTGTGCGACGCCGGTAAAAGACACGGTAAAATTTGCTGACGGGGAAGACTTTGTGAGCCGGACGCTACCCAGGGAGCGGCTCTGGCTGGTCCAGACCCCCCAGGCGTTTCGATACGATATTATTTTTGGAGCGCACCGCAGGGCGCGGGACGACAAATATACCGCTACCGACGACGCGGGGTTGGTGGAGTATTTAGGGCTTCCGGTAAAAATAGTGCCGGGCGCTTACAGTAATATAAAGATTACAACACCGGAGGATTTAATTGTAGCATCGGTCATGATCAAAAAAAATGGTGTGTAGCCGTAACCTGTGCCGGGAAAACTTGTTTGTTGTTGTTTGCCGCGAAAGGGGATCAGTATTAATGACCGGCATAATATACTATTGAAGGGGTAGTCCAAATTGAGAGTCGGCTTTGGCTATGATGTGCACCGGATGGTTGTGGGAAGGCCGCTGGTTTTGGGTGGTGTAAATATCCCTTTTGAAAAAGGGCTTTTGGGGCATTCGGACGCGGATGTCCTGACCCACGCTATTATGGATGCCCTTCTTGGTGCGGCCGGGTTGGGTGATATTGGCGGGTGTTTTCCTGACAACGACATGCAGTACAAGGGTATCAAAAGCATGGTTTTGTTGTTTGAGGTGAGGCAGATCCTGGAGGAAAAAGGCCTGGCAGTTGTAAACATTGATTCCACTATTGTTGCGCAGTTGCCCAAGCTTGCGCCGTATAAAACGGAGATGGCGGCAAACGTGGCGGAAACGCTGGGGTTGAGGCCGGAACAAGTGAATGTCAAGGCGACTACTACCGAGGGGCTAGGTTTTACCGGCGCCGGGGAGGGGATAGCCGCTTACGCGGTGGCATTGATTCATGGTAAATAGTTGCTTGCCTGCTAAACGGGATGTTATAATAAACTGTCAGTGTATGGTATTATTGTTGTGCCTGGCTTAGGGCATGACGGTTTTATTGGAGGGGGTTTCATATTGCCGGTTCGGGTGAGATTTGCGCCAAGTCCTACAGGTCCTTTACATATAGGCGGAGCTAGATCGGCTTTGTTTAACTGGCTTTTTGCCCGCCGCTACGGCGGTGTATTTATCGTGCGCATTGAAGATACCGATTTGGAGCGTTCGTCGCGCCGGTCGGAGGAAAATATCCTGGATGCCTTGCGTTGGCTCGGCCTTGACTGGGACGAAGGCGTCCGGGCGGGTGGGGCCTACGGGCCTTACCGCCAGACGGAGAGGCTAGCCATCTATCAAGAGTATGCTGATCTTTTATTAAAAAAAGGCTTTGCCTACTATTGTTATTGTTCTGAGGAAGAGCTGGCGGCAGACAGGGAGAAAATGATGGCCGAGGGTAAGACGCCTAAATATAACGGCCGTTGCCGCAACCTAACGCCGGATGACCGCGCCTGCTTGGAGGCAGAGGGACGCCGCCCGGTTATACGGTTTCACGTGTCTTCTAAAAAGGCAATCCATATCAGCGACCTTGTCAGGGGGGATGTCTTTTTTGAGTGTAGTGATATCGGTGACTTTATCATTGTAAAGTCGGACGGTATCCCCACATATAACTTCGCGGTGGTTGTAGACGACCATACCATGGCAATCAGCCATGTGATCAGGGCGGAAGAGCACTTGTCCAATACACCACGCCAAATACTGCTGTTTGATGCGCTGGGTTGGAAAACACCTGAGTTTGCTCACGTGTCGCTGATTCTCGGCAAGGACCGCAGCAAGATGAGCAAGCGCCACGGCGCTACCTCTATCGAACAGTACCGGGAAAAAGGTTACCTGCCTGAAGCCATGGTCAATTTCCTGGCCCTTTTAGGCTGGTCACCCGGGGGAGAGGAGGAAGTCCTTGCGCCGGATGAGTTAAAAAAGCAGTTTTCCCTGGAAAGGGTAGCCAAAAGCCCCGCTGTTTTCGACCTGGATAAGCTAAACTGGCTAAACGGTCACTACATCAGGAAAGCCCCCCTGGAACAACTCGTCGCATTGGCTGTGCCATTTATGGAAAAGGCAGGATACATTACCACCTTGCCGGCGCCGGAAAAAAATGAACGGGTCGGGATGATGGTAGATTCTGTTCGGAAGCACCTGAGCTATATGGAGGAAGTCACCGGGCACACAAAGATATTTTTTGAAAGCAAGGTAGAAATCGAGGGAAGCGAAGCAATGGAGATCATGTCCGGGGAGCAAGTACCTGACGTTTTGACCGCCATGATGCAAAAAGTTGCCTCCGGCAGTCACTTGACCCAAGCCGGGGCAAAGGCGATCCTGAAAGAAACCGGAAAAACCCTTGGGCTAAAAGGCAAGCAGGTATTTATGCCCGTGCGTGTAGCCCTCACCGGAAGCATACACGGCCCAGACCTGGATAAGATCATCGC
>JALHFC010000074.1:1122-13507 GCA_022839445.1 Pelotomaculum sp. | reverse complement strand
AAAACCGTGACACTGCCTCCCGTTTAGTCGGTGGGAGAGGACCCGGGCAAATTAGATTCGCTTGGGTTTCATGAAACCGGCGCCTATGAAGATTTGGTTTTTAACCACGGAGTTTCCCCCTTTTTACGGGGGCGGTATCGGCACCTACATGAGCCATGCCGTGCAGATGTTTGCCGCCGCGGGGCATGAGGTGACGGTATTTGTGCCGGGCGAGGAAAATATCGAACAGCGGCAGTCGGCGCGGATCAGGTTGATCCGGTTCCGCCCCGGACATGACGATCTGGGAAAGGCGGCCGGCAGTCCGGAGCCGGACGCTCACCCGGCGTTTCCGTTTAACGTCATGTCTTACTGGCCGGCGATGAGCTATCGCTTTGCTATTGAGGTGGGAAAACTCATAGCGCGGGAAGGTCCGCCTGATTTGATCGAGGTCCAGGACTATAGCGGCATTGGCTATTACCTGTTGCAGCAAAAGCTGTTGGGCCAAGCGGGGCTGTCCGAAACGCTAATTTTAGTTCACCTGCACACTCCAGGTTTTGAAATACTTGCGCTGGACCGGTTTCCTGATTACCGCCTGCCGGAATATTGGGTGGGCCGGATGGAAAGGTTCAGCATCTTGGCTGCGGACGGCCGCATTTGTCCCAGCCGGTTTTTAAGGGGCAAGGTGGTGGAAACTATCACCGGCGGCAGGGGGGAGCTAGATGTAGATGTGATCCCGCTTCCTTTTAAACCGCTTGAGGTCCAGGCCACCGAGCCGGAAGGGGATACAAAGACCATTGTTTATGTCGGGCGGTTGGAGCCGCGTAAGGGTGTTCTGCCGCTGGTCGCCTGCTGCGATAGCCTGTGGAGGGAAGGCGAGGATTTTAAGCTTTTAATGGTCGGTGGGGACACAGATTATTATACCAGGGGTGTTACCGTAGGTGAATACCTGCGCCGGCGTTATGAGGCGCGACGCGGGCAAGGTGGTTATCGCCTCGTCTGCCGGCGGTCAGGCGGAAATGGTTGGCAGCAGTGACTGCGGCTATATATTTGACTGGTCGGAGGAAGGTTTGCTGGAGAGATGCTTCAAAGAGGCGCTGCGGTTGTCCCCCGGCGACATTAAGGCGACCGGCGCCCGGGCGCAGGCCCGGATTCGTGAGATGACCGCTTACGAAAATATCCTCCCCCAGCGCATGGTGGTGTTTGAAAAGATGAAGCGCCGCGCTGCCGGGAAGAAGGTATTCCCTTCGGTAAACCGGTATGATCCCCTGCCACCGCCTGCCGCGCCGCCGTCCGGTCCGGTATGTGAACCGGGGCTTTTGTCCGTGGTCGTGCCGTATTACAACATGGGCCGGTATCTAGGAGAGACAGTCCGCTCCATTTTAAGTTCGAAGTACCAGCCCTTGGAAATAGTGGTTGTGGACGACGGCAGCGACGAACGGGAAAGCGTCGAAAAGCTGCGGGAAATCGAGGCTGCCGGGCAAGGCCGCCTGCGGGTGGTACGCACGGAGAACAGGGGACTAGCCTCGGCGCGTAACACCGGGGCCGAAAACGCCTGCGGTGAATATTTGGCCCTGGTTGACGCGGATGATTTGGTGGAACCGGACTTTTTTACCCGCTGCGCGGGAGTTTTAAAAAGGTATGAAAACGTTTCGCTGGTTTACTCGTGGGTGCGTTATTTTGACGCGGCGCACGGTTGCTTCATCGCCAACAACCTGGAGTTCCCTTACCTGCTGGCGCACAACATGCTGGCGGCGATCTGCGTGCTTAAAAGGGCCGACTACCTGGCCTTCGCCCGCAACAAGCCGCAGATGTCTTACGGCCTGGAGGATTACGAAGCGTGGATTTCCCTTTACGAAGCCGGAAGGCTGGGAGTATGCATCCCGGAATTTTTAACACGCTACAGGGTGCGTCCCGGTTCTATGTTGAGGAGCATGAATGACAACCAGACGCTGTTTATGTACGATGAAATAGTGAGGCTGCACGCGGAGTCCTACCGGCGTTACGGCGACCAGCTTTTTCGCTTGCTAAACGCCAACGGCGCCTCGTTTGCCTGGAACTCGCCGGGAGAAAACCGGGAAAGCGCGGAAAGGCGGTTGCGGTGGTGCGAGCAGCGTTTGCAGGAGCTCGGGGAAGAAGCGCAATCACTGCGCGGGCAGTTGGCAAGTCTGGAGTGGGCCAGGGATCTTTCCAAAATGGGAATTAGAACAGCCCTGCGCGGGCTGGGATACGGTTTAAAGAGAAAAACCAGGGAAGTGTTCAAGGGCAAGCCGGGTTGCTGAGGTTAGCCCGCAGGGTATGGCACGCGTGATGTGCCGCGCTCGTGAGCGCACGGCTTTTATTTAAATTTAGGACAGGAAATGTGAACTATGACCGTCATAACAGAAAATGATCATACAACCGTTAGCGGTCCAGCAACGGAACAAGCGCTTGTCACCGTTGTCATTCCTTGCTATAACCAGGGGATGTACCTGGATGAAGCTGTTGCGAGCGTCCTAAATTCATCCCTAGCCAGGGTGGAAATAGTAATCATCGATGACGGCTCAACGGATCCTCAAACCCTGGAAGTGTTGTCCAGCCGCAACTGGCCTCGTACCCGTATCATCCACCAGGTAAACAAGGGGCTTGCCGCCGCCCGCAACGCGGGTATTGCCGCTGCCAGGGGCAGGTTTATATTGCCGCTCGACAGTGATGATATGATCGCGCCGGGTTTTCTTGAGCAGGCGGTGTGGTTGCTTTTAAGTGGGCAGGGGATTGGTATTGTCTACTGTTACGCGCAGTTGTTCGGGAATGAGAGCGGGGTGTGGGTGACCGGTGACTTCGACCCACAGCGGCTGGTTGTGAATAATTTTATTCCCGCAGCGGCGGTCTTCCCCAAACGCGCTTGGAAGGAAGCCGGTGGTTATGACGAGGGCGATACTTTGCGGGCCGGTTTTGAGGATTGGGATTTCTGGATCAGACTGGCCGGCCTGGGGTACAAGGGCCGCTGTATTCACGCGCCATTGTTTTTTTACCGCAAGCATGATCGTTCCATGCTTTCCGGCTCACGCTTAAAAAGCGAGGAACTGACAAGCTATATTTTAAACAAAAATAAGGACATCGTGGCGCGATTTAGCCCCAGGGGGAAAAGACTTTTTAGTTGCGCCGGTGTGATGCGGTTCTTATTGAATTTATACCGGCGCATTCAACCGGCGGTCCCCGCGGTGGCGCATTTAGCGGCTAAAAAAGTATATTATTTGCTGACCAAAACGAAATTAGTGGAGCCGGGCTTGGACAATTTAAAAATAACAGAAACCAGCAGGCAATTGTATGAGATTGAAAAAACAAAGCCGAAGTTTTCCGCTCCGAAGCCAGTCGTTGTTGAGGTGAAGGGCGGCGCCGGCGGCCGTGTAAAAGTTTTATATATTTTGCCTTGGATACAGGGCGGTGGTGTTGAAAGCGTTTTTTTAAACCTGGTTAGTGGTCTTGATCCATCCCGGTTTGAAAAGTACATAATAACTACCCATCAATCTGCTAACGAATTGGATTCCCAGTTTGCGCCACATTGTGACGGTATCATCCACCTGCCGGGATTTGTTGACGAACCGGAGGAGATAACAGGCTTCTGCCTTCATTTTATAGGCGCCAGAAACATTGATGTAGTACATATATCCAACGCCCAAGTCGGCTACTTTTTAACCGGCGCTATTAAAAAAGAGTTTCCGGGTGTGATGATTTTAGATACACTGCACATGGAAGAGCCCTATGAACCATGGGACTATTTTCGTTTTTCAGAATATTTTAAAGATAATTTAAACTTAAGGGTGGTTGTGTCCAACTATTTAAAGGGGGCTATGGTCCGGAAATATGGCGAAGAAGAAGGCCGGGTTCTGACAATATACAACGGGATTGATTTGGCCCCATTTCAACTGAAAAAGACATTTGCCCAAAGTTCAACAACCATTGGGTTCGTGGGTAGGTTTGTGGAGCAAAAACAACCCCTGGAGGTCCTGCGGGTTTTTGGCGAGTTGCGCAAGCTTTGTGACAATGTCCGTATGATCATGTACGGCGACGGTCCTTTGAAAAGCAAAACTATGGCGCTGGCGCGGCGGTTGGGGATCGACGGTTGTGTTTCCTTTCCTGGTTGGGTGAAAAACATACCGGAAGTGTTGCACCGGGATGTGGACATTCTTTTCCAGCCGTCGTTACGTGAAGGGCTTCCTGTGATAGGTATTGAGGCTATGGCGTGTGGGGTGCCGGTAGTAGCTTCGCGTGTTCCGGGCTGGAACGAGGTCGTGGAGCATGGCGTCACCGGTTTTTTACGCCGCACACCAACCGGTTTTGTCGAAAGCCTAACCGAGCTTGTCAGCGACGCCACGCTACGGACTAGCATGGGATTACGCGCCCGCAAACGCGCGGAAGACTGTTTTAGCAGCAGTCAAATGGTGCGGCGCTACGCCAAACTGTATATTGAATGGGGACACACCTCCTTCGGAGGTATAAGGAATCTAGGTGGGAGTAAAAACGAGGTGGTTTTTTGGCCCGGGTTAAAGTTCTCCATGTGATAACCTTGTCCGAAATGGGCGGGGCGCAGAAAGTGGTTTACCACTTGGCAGCCGGTTTGCCTCAGGACCGGTTTGAAGTCGCCGTTGCTTGCGCCCCCGGGGGTGAACTGGTGAGCTGGTTGAAGGACCTGCCCGGCGGCATCCAAGTGTTTGAAATCCCGGAGCTGAAAAGAAACATATCCCCGGCCAATGATTTAAAAGCTTTTTGGAAGCTTTTTGTTTTAATGAAGGCCGGTAGGTTCGACATTGTCCACTGCCATAGCTCCAAAGCGGGCTTCTTAGGGCGAATAGCTTCGAAAATGGCCGGGGCGCCGAAGATTTATTACACTGCTCACGGCTGGGGGATAAATGATTATCAAAGCCGGCCGGCGCGTTTCATTTATACATGGGCGGAACGGTTGGCCGGATCGGCCGGCACGGGGATTGTCTGCGTGTCGGAAAGTGATTTGATGAAAGGACGTAGTTTAAGGCTGGCGGCGCCCGGCAAGTTGCGCGTAATTTATAATGGTTTACCGCAGCCGGGGTGGCGGGAAGGTGTTCTGCGCAGGGAATTAAAGATTGGGAAAGAAGATATTCTTGTCGGGACCGTAGCCCGCCTGGCGCCTCAGAAAGACCCCTTGTTTTTTCTGGAAGTAGCCAGGAGGATGTTGGCGGCGGGCAATGATAACGTTCCGGGCGGGGGACGTATTTATTTTGTCCTAATGGGGGACGGGCCGCTAAAACCAGTATGCGAAGATTTTATTAGCAATAAGGGGTTGGAGGGGCGCGTATTTTTACCTGGCGCCAGGGAGAACGCGCCGGAATTGATGAGGGATCTGGATATATTCGCCTTGTTTTCGAGGTGGGAGGGGCTGCCCCTTACCATTATCGAGGCCATGCTGGCCGCTCGCCCGGTAGTAGCCAGAGCGACGGGGGGTATCGGGGAACTGGTAGAACACAATAAAACAGGTCTCTTAATTGATGAGCTGGACGCCGGCAAAGCGGCACAAGAGCTCTGGAAACTGGTTTGCGCAAGGGACAGGCGAATTTCAATGGGGGCTGCCGGCAGGGAAAGGGCTGTGAAATTATTTAGCCTGCAGGAAATGGTAAAAAATTATGTGGATTTATATTGCAAATCTTAAGCAAGCGCCCCTCATTTTCCTGATCTGTATATTGTTGTATGTGGGAAACAAAAAGGAAAACAGCCCGGAATGACGAATTTTTAGGTTAACGGTTGCTAAAGGATAGTTTCCGGTTTACGTGTACGGGGAGATTTCTATGGAAATTCAAAAAAACAAGGTATTTTTCAAGTTGTTGTTTATCTTAGTTGATATGGCGTTAATTAACGCCGGTTATTTGCTGGCGTTTTTGTGCAAATTTGGATGGAACATTCCAGAGCATAACTTTGTAGCTTATTTAAACACCTGGCCATGGTTTACCCTATCTGCTTTTGCCCTTTTGTATTTTTACGGTCTTTACGGCAGCTACCGGTGGCGCTGGGCGGAAGTATTTGCGTCGCTGATCTGTGCCTTGTTTTTCCAGGCCCTAGCTGCTATGGCCCTATCTTTCCTGTTTCGGGGTTTTGCCTTCCCGCGCACGGTTCTTTTAGCCGCGCCTTTAATCCAGTTGGTTCTGCTTGGTTTCTGGAGAAGGATGGCGTGGCGCCTGGAGAGAAAACTGCAAACAACCAGGAAGGTTGTTGTGGTCGGGCGCCCCCAGGAGGCTGTTGCCCTGGCTGACAAGCTGGAGTCGGCAACCGGAGGGATAATAAAGGTATCGGGTCTTGTTTTTGATTCCTGGCATGAAAAAGCTGGGCGTGGGAATCAGGAATCTGCGTCCACCGGCTGTGCTGCCGGCGATACAGGGACAAATGCTGCGCTAGGAGTTCCAGATAACAACCGGCCAGTTAACATTTCTGTTAAATGGCCGGTCCTAGGGAGTGTGGTGGAATTCGACCGGTGCCTCGACGCCACCGTTATTGATCAGGTTTTTGTCTGTTCTAATATACCCCAGGAATGTAAGGCGGATGTTGTTTGCGCTTGTGTGGCCAAGGACAAGAAGGTGTTTTTAATACCCGAATTTTATGAGGTGATGCTGGCTCAGGCCAGACTGGAGCAGGTGGACGATATGCCGGTGTTTGCCGTGGGGCGTCTGGCAATACCTGATGAATCCCTGATTATAAAAAGAGCGACCGATATCCTGCTTTCTCTTGTTGCTCTAGCAGTTACGGCTCCCCTGGGTATCCTGGTAAGCGTCGCCGTCAAGCTTGATTCGCCGGGACCGGTGTTTTACCGGCAGAAGCGGCTCACCCTGCAGGGAAAACCTTTTTACTTGTATAAGTTTCGCACCATGGTAGATAAAGCAGAAAAGGAAAGCGGGCCGGTGCTGGCTCAGGAAAATGATCCGCGTATTACCAGGGTGGGGCGTATTTTGCGGGCTGCCAGGATCGATGAGATCCCGCAGTTGCTGAATGTTTTAAAGGGCGATATGAGCATTGTCGGACCGCGTCCGGAAAGACCTTTTTTCGTCAGTAAGTTGGTTAAGGAGTCACCTGAATATGCCTACCGCATGAATGTCAAATCCGGCATCACCGGACTGGCCCAGATTGCCGGGCGCTACAGCACAAGCCCGGAAAACAAACTGATCTATGATCTTATTTACACAAAATCATATTCACCGGCAAGGGACCTGGCTATTTTATTACAAACGATAAAAGTAATCCTAATGAAGGACAAAGCTTCCTAAGCAAATAGGAGCACAAGGGGACGGTTCTTTTGTGTCGTCTTCGACGACACAAAAGAACCGTCCCCTTGTGCTCCCCGTCCCCCTGTGCTCCTATTTGCTACAGCTTGTTCAGCACTAGTCCGGTGATCAGTTTAGGGTAAAAGAAGGTGCTTTTTTGTGGCATCTTTTCTTCGTTGGCGGCTACCGCGGTTACTTCTTCCACTAGGGTGGGGTTTAAGAAAAAGGCCAATTGGTATGCGCCTTGGTCAACAAGCGCAAGAGCGCCTTCTTCCTCGCGGGTGTACGTGATGTGTTCCGCCTTGGCCCGTAATTGCCCGCAAATTTTTAGGTGTTTTTCAATGATTAGCGTGTGCAGGACGGAAACATCCAGCCCCTGCCAGGCGGGGGATTTATCTTGTGGCATGATCTGGGAAAGGTCCACGTTGTCTTTTAAGGAAAGAAGGTAAAACTTATCTGACCCGGTATATAGGCCGAAAACATGGTGACGGGGAGCAGTTCGACTGGAACCGTAGCGATCGGCTGTAATTTTTTCGTGGGAAGATTGCGCTTCCGGGCAAAAAGAATCGTCGCCGGACTTACCGGCGGTTGCCGCGTCCTTGTCGCTGCGTTGTGCTTGCTTTTTCATTAGTTTTAATGTTTCCTGGAAGTTGCTCTTGTCCGGGGCGAGAGGATATTCTTCCACTTTAAAATTATCATTTAGTCGCTCGATAAACCTGTCCACATCCAGGCCAGCTACATTTCTAACCAGACGGTGGGTCGGCAGGACTACCAGGCCGGGGTCGTACAGGTTGACCAGTGTCATCATGACGTAATTGTAAGCGTGGTCTTCCTCATATGTACATGTACATCGCTCATCACCGCCATCCGGACCGGTACAGCATGAGCTTGTAGCCGCGATCGTTTTGCTGCCGGGCTGCCTTTTGCCGGGGGAACAACAGGGGTTACAGGGGTTGTCTCCGTCGCCGGCTTCACGTTCCATTTTGTAGTTTAAAGCGGTTTCGTACCGGTGGTGCCCGTCGGCGATAAAAATGCGTTTACCGGCCATTGCCTGTTGCACCTTGCCGATGGTTTCGGCGCCGGTTATTACCCACATCCTGTGTGTTTCGCCGTCTTCGTCAGTAAAATCAACATCTGCAGGTCTTCCAGCGACTGCTTTGCGCAGGAGCGCATCTACCCTATACTCCCTGTCGGCATACAAGCTGAAAATCGGGCTAAAGTTTGCCTTGCATGCCCGCATTAATTCCAAGCGGTCGGCCTTGTGCTTGGGTATGGTTTCTTCGTGGGGGAGGATGACGCCGTTGTTGTATGGCTCCAACCTGACCCCGCAGATAAGGCCGCTGCGGATTTTCTTTTCACCGTTCACCTTGTACTCCTGCTCATATAGATAAAGAGCCGGGCCGGTCTCGGGAACCAGCACTTTTTGCTGAAGCCAGGATTTGAAGTCAGCGGCGGCTCTGGTATAGCGGTTGAAGTTTTCAGTGTCGTCACTGTAGGTCTTGCCGTATTCCAGGCAGATGATGTTGTATGGATGGCGTTGATAGTAACGTTCCTGGGCGGCTTCGTCGATGACATCGTAAGGCGGGGTGACAACCTCCGCCAAATTAACTGCTTTTTCCGGATTATAACGCAAACCTTTAAATGGTATCACAACGGCCATCAAAAAAGCCCTCCTCAAGTTGATTGATGTTGCAACCAGTCAATTGTGCTAACTGAAAAATCTTTTAACAAACAGTGATATCCTTCCCTGTGCGGAATCTGCCAGTTCAGGGGCATTCTTAAAGTAGAAATCTCACCCGATCCAGAAACATTTCCAGCAGAGATATTCCGCCATTAGGAAATCCCTCCCCATTATTGGGGACATTCCTCCGAAGGAGGTGTGTCCCCACTCCTTATTAAATTGTAATACACTTGGGAATAAAATTCAATTTAACTTTGCAATGCGTCGTCTTTTTTGGTCCACCTGTTGCTGTCCCGGTAGCGGTACTTGGCCATGACCCTTTTGAAGGCGTCTTCTAAGTCGATGTTCAAAGAATTAGCGTAGCAGATCACAATAAATAAGATGTCGGCCAGCTCCAACGCCAGGTCACCGATGGGCTCCTCCGGTCTTTTTGGCTTTTCGCCGTACTGGTGGTTGACTTCCCGCGCCAGTTCGCCTACTTCCTCGGTAAGCCTCGCCAGCATAGAAAGCGGGCTCCAGTAGCCTTCCTCAAACTGGCCGATCCAATTCGCAACTTCTTTTTGCATGTCTTTTATTTCCATACTTTTTTATCCCCCTACAAACTCCGTTTTAAACAATATTCACTTTGCAAAAGTTGTCTGTGATGTCATATTTCACCCGCAATCCCCGTATGATATGGATAGTCAAACCATTATAGACGGGGGGAAGGCCTGTGTTTAGTCCGCGCTGGGTAGTTTTAAACAAAAATAAAACTGCCGCTGTTTTGGCCCTGGTCCTGGTTTTAGCCTTGGCAATCTGGGGCGCCGGACGTTTTGTGTCCGGGAGGGCGGGCAAGAAAATGCCCCCGCAGCAAATGCTTGAAACCGGCTTGGAGAGAACTATGGTCAGCAGTAGTTTTCGCTACCAGGCAGAGACCAGGCTGACCTCGGAAGGCAGGGTTAATGTCGATTATATCAGCAAGGTAGAAGGAGAGCGGGTTGCCCCGGATAAAGTGTCAATCAAAGGGATCATGATGAACACCCCTATTGAGTTCATCCAGGTATCCGAACTCTTTTATGCGGAACTAAATCCCCTGGCCTACTTTAGCTTTAAAGACGTCCCCGACCTGAAATACAAGGGTGAGGAAAAGGTTAACGGGGAGAACCTGCATCTTTTGGAGATGCGGCCCAACCTGATAGATCCTTTTCTGGAAATCCGCTTGACCGACTATAACTACAAGGTTTGGCTGAGCCCGCGAGACTACCGCTTGCGCCAGGCCACATTACAGGCCAGGGATAAATACAACCAAAAGGGCGGCATCGAGATCAACTTGCGCTTCTGGGACTATGACGAGAATATCACAATTAACCCGCCTATAGTAAACTAAAAAATTGATCAGGTCCGGCTTCATGCGCCGGGCTTATTTTATTTTAACTTTATTAATAATAGCATAACCGTTATAATGATGGACATAAGGATATTTAATTTAAGCTTTAAGACATAAGGATATTTAATTTAAGCTTTAATTTTTATTTAAAATGAGGTGGCCTTTTGGAAATACATCCGGATTGCGAAAGAATTCTTTTATCGGAGGGGGATATCCGCAAGCGTGTGGTTGAGTTGGGCAGGCAGATCTCACTTGACTACGCGGGCAAGGAATTAATGGCGGTGGGTATCCTTAAAGGCGCCATGATTTTTCTGGCGGATCTGGTGAGAAACATTACTGTTCCCACCCGTTTAGACTTTATGGCTGTTTCCAGCTACGGTTTGTCGGCGTATTCCTCAGGGGAAGTGCGGATATTAAAGGACCTGGACCAAAGTGTGGAAGGTTGTCACGTGCTTATTGTGGAGGATATTGTCGACACGGGGCTGACTTTAAACTACTTGTTGGGAAACTTAAAATCGCGCGGTCCGGCCAGCGTTAAATTGTGCGCCTTGCTGGACAAGCCTTCCAGGCGTGTGCTGCCGGTGGAGATTGATTACAACGGCTTCACTATTCCAGACGAATTCGTGGTCGGCTATGGTTTGGACTACAATGAACGCTACCGGAACTTGCCGCAAATCATGGTTTTGAGTCCAAGGGTTTATAAAAAGGGGGAATAAAGATGGCTTTGCCTGAGCAGGAACTAGTCATAGTCCTCGATTTCGGCGGCCAAAACAGCCACTTGATCGCGCGACGCATCCGGGAACTGAAAGTCTTTTGTGAGATAATGCCTTTCTCGACCCCGGTTGAAGAAATAAAAGCTAAAAAGCCGCAAGGGATCGTTTTTTCAGGCGGTCCCTCCAGCGTGTACCAGGAGAACGCGCCGGTTTGCGATCCGGCTATCTACGGGCAGGGAATCCCCATTTTAGGTATCGGCTATGGGATGCAGTTGATGGCGCGCCAGTTGGGTGGCCGTGTATCAAAAGCCGGACAACAGGAGTGTGTCGAAACAGAACTATATATGCTGGAGCAGGTGGGGCTTTTTGCCTGCACGGGGCTTGTCCGGCAATGCCGGGTGAGCTGCGGTGATACAGTGGAGTCCCCACCGCCCGGTTTTACAGTTGTTGCGCGCACGGAAAAAATACCCGTGGCGGCTATGGCCAACCCTGCTAAAAACCTTTACGCTGTTTTGTTTCGTCCTGAGGCGGCACATACTCACGGGGGACAGGATCTTCTAGAAGCTTTTCTTTACGATGTCTGCGGCTGTCACGGTCTTTGGACCATGAGCTCCTTTTTAGAGAGGGCCGTGGCGGAGATACGGGCGCAGGTGGGGGATAAGAAGCTGCTTTGCGGATTAAGCGGCGGGGTGGATTCTTCCGTTGCGGCCTCGCTGGCGCAAAGGGCGGTTGGTGACCGGCTCACCTGTGTTTTTGTAAACCACGGTCTTTTGCGTAAGGGGGAGGCTGAGCAGGTGCAAAGGACCTTTAAAGGGAAATTCGGGATGAACCTTGTCTATGTTGACGCGCGCGAGCGTTTTCTATCTAAACTGGCCGGTGTCAGCGATCCGGAGCACAAGCGCAAGATTATCGGCGAGGAGTTTATCCGGGTTTTTGAGGACGAGGCGGCCGGGCTGGGGCAGATCGATTTCCTGGTGCAAGGCACGCTTTACCCGGACGTGGTGGAAAGCGGCACGGGCGCGGCGCCGGTGATCAAAAGCCACCACAATGTAGGCGGGCTTCCCGAGGATATGTACTTTGAGCTGGTTGAGCCTCTGCGCTGGCTGTTTAAGGATGAGGTAAGGGTCTTGGGTGAGGAAATGGGCCTGCCCGAAGAGGTGGTCTGGCGCCAGCCCTTCCCCGGTCCGGGCCTGGCGGTGCGCATCATAGGCGGGGTAACGGCTGAGAAAGTAGCGCTATTGCAGGAGGCGGACGCCATCGTAGAGCAGGAGATCCGGGCCGCCGGCCTCTACCGGCAGATCTGGCAGTCCTTTGCCGTCCTGACGGACATGCGCAGCGTAGGGGTGACGGATGACAAGCGCACGTATTCACACACCGTAGCTGT
>JALHFC010000074.1:0-1093 GCA_022839445.1 Pelotomaculum sp. | reverse complement strand
AATTAATCATTTGCAGGGGGTTGTTGGGAGACAAGAAAGAGCGGGATTCCAGCGTAGGGATACCCGCTTTCTTTATGACAGCTTGGGGAATGGGATATGTAGTAGGCGCATGATTTCCTTTTGTGTTTCATAGACCCGCTCGGCGATAAAATTTACGAACGATGTAGATTTTCCTTTGCTCTGATACTGACGGATGGCGCCGTTATATTCCGCTCGAAGCACCGGGGGGACAACCGCCAGCTGGTAGCCGTCCTGAATGAGCGCCAAGTTCATGATGAGACGCGCTACCCTACCGTTCCCATCGATGAATGGGTGAATGGTTACGAATTTTAGATGAAGCAGACCGGCAAATGTCACAGGGTGATGTTTTTCCCGCTCGTTTGCAATCCAGGTATCCAGTTTTGCCATACGCTCTTCAAGTTCGTGCGGGTAAGGGAATACATAGTTGGTCCCGGAAACTACGACCGGCGCTTTTCGCCAGGCGCCGGCGTTATCCTCGTCAATTTCCTTGTAAAATAGGCGATGCATAGTCTTGATGTCTGCTGAAGAAATGCGTCGTTTTCTTATTAAGGTAAACATAAAGTTGTAAGCCTTGCCATGACCTACTGTCTCATATAAATCACGGAGCGAGCGCCCCCCAACCGTCAGGCCATCTTCAAGCACTACTTTCGTTTCGCTAATGGTGAGGGTGTTGCCCTCGATGGCATTACTTGACCAGGTAAGACCAATCCGGTAATAATCTTTCAACTGCTCCAGCATATGGCCTTCAAATGGACGTATTGCACCGATAGCCGCATGGCAGCGGTCGATTCTTTGATAGATTCCCATTCTTAAAACCCCTTTCGATTAATAGACGACCCTTTCCTCGTTCGGCATGATAAAACAACCTTCATATTTGCAACCCGCAGCCTCGGCAATTTTTTTTAATTCATCCACCGTGAAGCTCTCCCGTTTCATTTTCTGGATGAATGCCTGTGGGCTTCGGCCTGACATGCGACCAAGTTCAGAGACGCTTATTCCGAGCTTCACACATAATATTTTAAGCTGTTCCGACACTGACATGCCAACACCCCTTTCTATTCTCATTATAATC
>JALHFC010000308.1 GCA_022839445.1 Pelotomaculum sp. | reverse complement strand
GTTTGGCCGCCGGGAGCGGTGACGTTAACCGTCACTGCCGCCAGGTTTTGGGCCGTACCGCTGATTGTGACCTTGTCCCCGGGCCGGAAAACCCTGCCCGCCGCCGGAGCAGTCAGCGCGACACTGCTGCTTGCTTTTACGACTTGGAATGTAGCCGTATGCTCGCCTGCCAGCCCCGTGCCGCTAATCTTGATGCTGTAGTCTCCGTCCGCGGCATCGGCGCCCAGCGTGAACTCAGTGCTGAAACTGCCGCTCTTTGCGTCCAGATTACTTGCGGTGTGGACGGTTTGGCCATCGGGGCCGGTGACGTTAACCGTCACTGCCGCCAGGTTTTGGGCCGTACCACCGATTGTGACCTTGTCCCCGGGCCGGAAAACCCTGCCCGCCGCCGGAGTAGTCAGCGCGATACTGCTGCTTGCTTTTACGACTTGGAATGTAGCCGTATGCTCGCCTGCCAGCCCCGTGCCGCTGATCTTGATGCTGTAGTCTCCATCCGCGGCACCGGCGCCCAGCGTGAACTCAGTGCTGAAACTGCCGGTCTTTGCGTCCAGCTCTCTTGCAGTGTGAACGGTTTGGCCATCGGAAGCGGTAACGTTAACCGTCACTACTGTCAGGTACTGGGCCATACCGCTGATTGTGACCTTGTCCCCGGGCCGGTAAGTCTGGCCCGCTGCCGGAGCGGTCAGCATGACACTACCGCTGACCGGCGCTGCCGAAACCGCCGATGGCAACCTTACTATTTCGATCCCGTTCATCCACCTGACAAACTTGTTATTTATGAGTTCACCGGCATCCGCCTGCCCGAAGAACAGTCGAAAGGTGGTCTTACCGTCCATCAAATCAAAGCGCGGCCGGTCGGTGGTTTCTATAGCGCCAAAGCCCCGCGCCTGGTGGGATTCAATGGCGACAACCGGTTCGACCGGGGTTTTCCCCTCCTCGACCCCGGGCTTATATGTAATGCTTTCCAAGGTGTTGTTTTCATCCCAACATTCATATATTTTGGGGAAATAATAACGTGGTGTGTCAAATAGGTATTGTATAGTCAAACTTGTT
>JALHFC010000307.1 GCA_022839445.1 Pelotomaculum sp. | reverse complement strand
CAAGTCCGATCCTGTTACCCGGTAACCTAACCCCAGCAAAATAGCGGCGATACCATTCATCCCGGAGCCACCAATCCCAATAAAGTGAACATGCTGTTTATTATTCACTAATTTACATCTACCTTTCAAAATTATATTTTTAGTACAGCGCTAGCCAAAATTACCTGTATATTCTATTTTTGCAGCATGATGTTACTTATACCGGCTTTAACTCCCAAACTATAGATTATACTATGCATATCTTACAAAGGGTGTTACTTGTATGCAAGCTAAACTTGTCCCGCTACCTGTCATGGCCTTCTTAGCAACTTACCGACACAATCTATTATATCGTCAAGAGCGCGGCTTTTACCCATTTTCTTGCTGGCGGCAGCCATTGCCGACAACCTGCTTTGTTCTTTTAACAATGACATCACCTTCGCACAAAGCAGGTCGCCGCTTAAATCCCGGTCCAAAACCACCAGGGCGGCCCCTTCCCTCTCAAGGGCGCGGGCGTTGTACTCCTGGTGGTTTTCTGAAGCAAAAGGGTACGGCACTAGAATCGAAGGTATTCCCAGCGCAGTCAATTCTGCCAGTGTAGCCGCCCCGGCCCTGCTTACAACCAGGTCGGCCGCCGCTAGGGCGTCCTGCATATTATAAATATATGGCATTATTTTAATATTACCAGCTTTAGCCAGGTCTATACCGGTGGAGACACAATCATTTAGAAACTCCTCATACCCTACCTTTCCCGTCACATGGAGAATATTTAGGCGCGGGTCGCCCACGAACGCTTTGATTACAGGCGCCATAGCCTTATTAATAGTGCGTGCCCCGCGGCTGCCGCCGAAGGAAAATAAAAGAAAGCGGCCGCCTGTAAAGCCCAGTTTATTCAAACCGGTACTTCTGTCGGCATGCAAAATTTCCGGCCTCACGGGTAGCCCGGTTAGAGTAATCTTTTTTCTACGGGTAAAATATTTCTCCGAATCAGCGAAAGTGACCGCAACTACACCGGCAAACCTCGCCAGGATGCGGTTGGTAAGGCCGGGAAAAGCGTTTTGTTCGTGAATCAGGGTC
>JALHFC010000306.1:1081-1763 GCA_022839445.1 Pelotomaculum sp. | reverse complement strand
GACGGTTTTTATTTCACCTGCCTGGGCCGTAGCCCGGACCGACGGGCAAGTTGTGCCGGCTGCCGGGATATCCTCGTCATAAAAACTGCTTACCCAGCTGCCGCTGCCGGAAATGACCTCCCGGTCGCCGCTGCCGGGTTCGTTAGCCGCCCCGGCAAGTGGGGCTGCGTTAGCCGCCCCGGCAAGTGGGGCTGCCATCGCTATGACCAGAGAATATAGCAAACAAATAACCAACCAATTAGTAAACCTAAATCTAGACTTAAGCAGTTTAACCATGTACATATCCTACCTCACCTTATTTTATTGTGACAGGGGGACGGGGTTGTTGTTAACTTTTCGTGCGTGGTTGTGACCTGCTGATAACGGAATTTAATAGCAGGAGGTTGTAGGTTTTTGACGCTGATTAACGCTGATTTTTATGATTTGCACGGGGCAAAATATCATAAAAAATCTGCGGAAATCAGCGTCTATAATTGCCGTGATTGCGTGACAGGGGGAGATGATTCCATCGCCTCAAACGAATCAATAGGAACGTCCCCATGATTCTTGGGTGGTTTATTGTGCCACGCTAAACATTACTTTTACCGGCTGTTTCAAGGCTTTGCCACCTTCTTTGCTGCAGACGGTGTGATCAATATACAGCGTCAATTCCCCACCGTTAGGCCACGGGGCGGCATGGGCG
>JALHFC010000306.1:0-1061 GCA_022839445.1 Pelotomaculum sp. | reverse complement strand
ACAGCCATGTTAAAGGTGATCCGCGGCGTCCAACTTACTGGCTTTACCCAGGCGGCCTCCTGCCAATTTTTAAACCGGGTATCGTCGGGCGGGGTCTCTTCGTCCGCCTTCTTGCCGATCTCGTAACTGGTAAAGTGCTTTACCGGTATTGTCAACGTGTCGGTGGCGGGATCATAACTGACATTGTCCCGGTCGATGTAATTGCCGGTCTGATCGTCGGGAACCCGGGCGCCGCTCTCATCGACTACCGCCATATTAATATACTGCGCCACATTATCATTGGACAGGCCGTCTATTTTTAGCTTCTGCATCACACCGAACGCTTTGATGCCGGCGCTTTTACCCTTTAAAAAAGACAGCGCGCCGGTCTTGACCTCAAAAACAAAGGTATCTTTCTCCCGGTTGAAATTCACGTTGACGCCGCTGTCCAGAGCCGCCAACTCATCCCTGTTGTCGATGATATTAAGCCCCGGCGCAAAAGTGATGCTCCCCTGGCCGCCTTTGGTAAATGTTATCGTCCTTTCCGTATTATACAGGTTTTTTATTTCAGACAGGGGTGGGTCCGATTCCACCAGCATGCCAGGAGGCACCTTGACGCCTACAATGCAGCCTTTGCCTAGACTTGACACAACCGGCATGGGCTGTTGTATCGAGTCCATTCCGGGCGGCGAAAAGGGAAGGTTCAGTTTGACGCCCAGCATCCCGGGCGGCAGCGTGTTGTTGCCCGGGTTGTTCACCGTCGCCTCAATTTTCAGGCCGCCCTCTACTTTCGTAATCACAGGGTTGGCAAGCGGGGGCACAGTAGTGCTAAAATTCCTTTCACTGTCAAAAACCCCTGAAGTGATTGTAAGTTGTCCCACAGGCAAAGACGGCGGCAAACCGCCACCGGGAATGGTAAAGTTAATTGTTACCGGCTGCCCGTGAAAATAGACCTGGTCGATGTCGTCATTGTCCGCCGCTTTGACAAGGCTGTTGGTTAAATCAGGATCCGCCGGCTGACCGGAAGTTGCCTGCCCGATCACAATCGCCGGCGTGCCGTCAGTCGCCACCACGGGAATAAA
>JALHFC010000073.1 GCA_022839445.1 Pelotomaculum sp. | reverse complement strand
TGCTGAAGCATTTCCAGAACTGCCCGTCCCCTGAACTTGCTTTCGGCAAAAAACCCCATATTGTCTCCCAACTTGTATGTATCCGGCCCGGCAGTTATATGGATGGAAAAGGGTAGCTCTTGCTGAAATAGACCCTGCATCATCATCACCGTCAACGCCCGGAAGTAAGCTCCACTGCATATATGCAGGTTAAAGACCATACCGCCTTTCCCACCGGGACTGTTTACCAGGCGGGGAACATGGGCATAGCGGATTAGAAATGTGCGGAGTACCGATCTTAAAACAATGTCGTCGGACCTTAGTTTGTATTTCCCCAAAGCCATGTTGGCGTAAATAACACTTCCCCCGGTGGAGTAACGCTTTTCAGTAATTACAGGAACTTTGCCCTCTTTGGCCTTGTCAAACGCTACGATACCGGCATCCACATTGGAAGCCCTGGAATGCTCATATTCTAGCTTTCCGTAGGAATAACTGCTTACGGCGTTCTCCTGATCAAGTTTTCCAGGAGTGATTCCCCACTCCCGCCCCTTATCTACAGAGGGGAAGTACCAGTTGCCTGTATAGGTCGGCCTCTGAGCGCCGGGAGGAGGAAGACAATACCTCACCCCCGCCAGGTCAGCTAACAACGGCGTCGGGCGTTGGGTCCCGTCAGGCAACCTGGTAGCCGGATCCAGGGACAGCAACACGTGCCCGCCCTCATCCCTAATGTATGAACTGATCACTTCAGCATTTTCCGGAGTCATATCTGAATTTATGATTTCCGGCACTACCAGCGCTTCAAAATATTCCCTTAACCTACCGTTGTAACCGGCAATTACTCCCGGTGTTATAACCCGGTACGGGAACCCTTCTTCTTCTAATACTTGCTCGTAAGCCGCCAGGATCAATTTATCCTGTTTGGAATCTATATCCCCCGCCAAAAGACCCACCTGAACAGTCCTATCCGGCTCTGCCCACGAATTATTAAGAAACAAGGGCAGGGCGGACAAAACTGTAAATAATACTACTATCAACAGAATAATGCCTGCGATATTCTTTTGGCTCATTTTTTCCACAATCACCTTTTAAAGTTTAAACAACTCGATCTGCAAAAAACGCGCTTCCGAACTTATTTTACTTTATTCACCAAAGCCTGTAAAACATTTTAAGCTCATTAAAATCTTTTTTTTGCGGGTATGGTATTACCACTTCCCTACAATATCTTTCTTTCCACAACAATGTCCGGGGTTCCCCATAATAGCCTGAATACCGGCCCTACTTCTTCCGGATTTCCGCTGGTGAAAAAACATTCCCGCCCTACTTCTGTTTCATTAGCCACCAGGCCATTTTTCCCGATGATCCGGACTACCTGCCGCGCAACCGCCCCCCCGGTGTCAATAACCCTGACCTCACCGCCCGCTAGTTTTTCTATTAATGGGCGCAGAAACGGGTAGTGCGTGCAACCTAAAATAATTGTATCCACCCCTTTGGCCAGCAGGGGGCGGATACACCGGGCCAAAAGCGCCTCGGCTTGCGGCTTATCCCACGCGCCCGATTCAACTACCTCAACCAGACCGGGGCACGGCTGGTTATACACTTCCACCTTGTTTCCAAACTTTTCTACTAATGAACTGAACCTGCTTCCCGCCAGCGTAACTTCGGTGGCCAACACACCGATCCTGCCGCTACGGGTTGCTGAGACCGCAGGTTTTATCGCCGGCTCAACACCCACAACAGGGACGTCATATCGCTCCCTTACTGCGTCAAGCGCAGCAATTGATGTTGTGTTGCTGGCTATTACAATTAATTTGGCGTTCATGGACAAGAGAAATTCAACAATGACAAAAGCACGCGCCCGGATCGCTTCGGGCGGCTTATTCCCGTAAGGACAGTAAGCCGAGTCGGCGTAATAAAGCAAGTTTTCAGACGGGAGCATCCGGCGCACCTCTTTCATTACCGAGAGCCCCCCTACGCCGGAATCAAAAAGGCCAAGAGGTCTTTTATCAAGCATGTAAACACCTCAATCACATTTTAGTCTAAGTTTAACCATGCCGGCAAGAGTTCTCTCACCCCGGCAACCCCACTTTATATGTTTATACAAATAAAAGCTGTTTCCTTCCGGTAAAATACCAATAGAACATAAAAAAACCGGTAAGGGGACATACCAGTCATGCACCCCGTTTAGGATTGAATAGTTATTCGAAATAGGCAGAAAAAATATACTTTAAAAAAGCCCTGCCAATATAAAGGTAAACCCATTTATATAAAGAACATATTTTATGATAAAAAGCTCGAAGCCAACACATTTCGTAACGTTTTGTGCCTTCGGCGAAGCGAAAGGAATGGATATATTTATGTTAAGGGACTTTCAGCGGTTCGGGCGTGACCTTTTCTTAGCCGGGCTGAACAATTCACACAGCGGAAATTTGAGCGTGCGCTACGGTGACCAGGTTGTGATCACCAGGCGCGGCGCTATGTTGGGTCACTTGGAAAGCCGGGACTTGATTGAAACCGGGTTGGATAAAAATGATGACAAGATCAACCTTGCCTCTACGGAAGTGGGGGTACACAAGGCTATCTATAAAGGGACCTCCTCCCTAGCTATAGTCCATGCCCACCCGGTCCACGCCATTGCCTTTTCCCTCATTGAAAAAGAAATCATCCCGGTCGACGCCGAAGGATCCTTCCTTTTGCATAAAGTGCCCGTTGTATGCGCAAAGCAAACCATCGGTTCCAAGGAACTGGAAGAATTGCTACCGGTAGCTCTAAAAGAGTATCATATAGTAATGGTCCGCGGGCACGGTAGCTTTGCAGTGGGACAAATGCTAGAAGAGGCTTACCAGTACACCACTAGCCTGGAAAATTCCTGCCGGATCCTCTATCTCACCCATACCCTTAAAAGATGATGTAAAAAGCAACTGCTTCGGGCAATTCAAAGGAATAGTGGGAAAATAAACGGACGGGAGTTGGCTTAAAGAAAATGAACTTTCTCGAAAACCTTATTCATGGGAAAATTGCCATCCACCAGGAGATTATTAATAAATCTATAAAGGAAGCTATCGCTGAAAACCAATACCTTCAGGAAATTGCATTTTCGATCACTGAGGGCGCCATTAACGCCAGGATAGTAATTCACGCCGGCGAAGGCCAAACTATCTGCGTGACGCTGGCGCTTTCCCTGGGCAACTATGAATTCAACAGGTCAAAACGCTTTGTGGAGTTGTTTTTACGGGGTCCGGCCGTGATATCGTCATGCGGGCTGAGCATCAAGGCAAGGCTCAGCGTGGATATGGACCCTGACCCATCAAAAATGGCCGGTGCGCCTGAGGGTCTGATTAGTGTACTGCAGTACCTCAATGTAAAAGAAGACGTGATTACAATTGATTTCAATAAAATCCCCGGCTTTAACCAAGCGCTGCAAAAAAAACTGGGCTTTTTGTTGAAAAACCTGGAGATTACCAAAATGGATCTAGTCGAAGAAATGATTATTATCCACCCGGCTATAAAATTTTTCTAACCAGGTCATTATTCGACTTTTTATCCCTAAACAAGATAATAATACCCCCTTAACATTATTTACCATATGGGTTACAATTGATTAAACAAGTCTAACAAAGAGGGGGTCAAAGTTTGGCTAAAATACTGCGTGAAGGAGCATCTTATACTCAACGTGACGTTGTAGAATTGCTGGGGGAATTTTCATCCTTTAAAGACAGGGTGATAAAAAAATTTAGGGAACTGGCAAAGGAACTGGATGGCAAACCCAATGAGCATGACCTATGGGTGAATGTTTACCTGATCTCCTCCGACTATGCGGAAGAAATCGCATCAAAAAGACTTAAACATGATTCTCTCCAAAAGATTTCCTAACCGGCGTGCCCCGCGGAAAACCGCGGGTTTTTTTTGTTTTGGGCTAAAGGTTGAATTTGCCTTTAAGCATTGTTTGACAACAAAAAATAACCGTGTTAATCTATTAACTGATTTTTGGCCGTATGATAACGAATAAATCTGACGCGCTTAAATGGAGGCAATTCCCGTGAAAGTAACAGAATTGGCTATCAAGAGACCTGCTGCCATGACTATGGTCATAATGTTTTTTATTGTGCTGGGCCTCTTTGGGTACCAACGCCTGGGATCAGATCTATTTCCCCAAACCAACGTGCCATTTATCACCATAGTTACAACCTACCAGGGCGCGGGGGCTAAAGAAATGGAGAGTCAGGTGGTTGACCCCATCGAGGAAGCGGTCTCAGCTGTTGCCGGACTCAAGCGTACCACCACAACAGCCTCCGAGGGAATGGCCATTACCGTCCTTGAGTTTACAATGGACGTCGATCCTAACACCGCCGCCATGGACGTCCAAAAAGCCGTCGACTCAATCATGTACAAACTTCCAAAAGACACCGACAAGCCGGTTGTTCAAAAATTTAACATAAACGACCAGCCGGTTATGACTGTGGTTTTGTCGGGTGACCGCCCCCTGACCTATATCAATAGGATTGCCAAGGACACGGTAAAACAGCAACTGGAAGCAATCCCCGGTGTGGGCAAGATTACGCTTGTGGGCGGCCAGGAGCGTGAGATAGATGTCCAGGTCGACCGGAATAAGATGGAAGGTTACGGTATTTCCATCAACCAGGTGGTCAACCGCCTGCGCCTTGAGAATATTAACATGCCCGCAGGCAGCTTAAAGCAGCCAACAACGGATTTTACCGTGCGTCTTTTAGGGGAATACAAGAGCTTATCTGAAATAGAAGATACCCGCATTCCCTTTCCCGGAGGCGACGCTGCCTTAAAAGAATTCGCCACCGTCAGAGACAGCGCCGCTGAAGCCACTCAACTTACCCGCCTGGACGGGCGCCGGGCAGTCGCGATCATCATTCAAAAACAAAGTGACGCCAGCATTGTTGATACTGCTGACAAATTATCAAAACAGCTGGAGCAGATTGAAAAGCAGTTGCCGAAAGATTTAAGCCTGGTTGTAGCCTTAAACAACGCTGAATTCATCAGTGACTCGCTGACCGATACCAAACGCACACTCCTGGAAGGCGTCCTGATGACCGGTGTCGTCCTGATGTTCTTTTTGCGGGAATGGCGCTCCGTATTTACCGTTATGCTGGCCATCCCCACTTCAATCATATCCACTTTTCTGATGATGTACTTTGCGGGCTTTTCTTTCAACATACTCTCCCTGACGGGCCTGACACTGTGTGTCGGTATCCTGGTTGACGACTCCATAGTGATCCTGGAAAACATCCACAGGCACCGCATGAAAGGCAAAGATCCCGAAAAAGCAGCCATTGAAGGGCGTTATGAAATCGGGATGGCTGCGGTTGCTATAACGATGCAAGACATCGTGGTATTCGTACCGATTGCTTTTATGACCGGAATGGTGGGGCAGTTCTTCCGCCAGTTCGGCCTGACCGTAGTGTTTGCAGCCCTCTTTTCTTTATTTGTATCTTTCACCCTGACGCCGATGCTTTCAGCCAAGCTGGGTAAAAAAGAAGGCGTCCAGTTATTCAATGTCTTTAACAGATTCCCGCGCCTTAAAAACATGCTTGCCCGGTCTTCCTCCCTCGCCGGGCGCATTGTTGATTCTTACAAGCAGCTTTTGGTCTGGTCCCTCGGACATCGCAGGCTGGTAGTAGGGGCTGTGGCCGCAGCGGTAATTATATCGTTGGCCCTGATTCCACTGGGGGCAATCGGATCGGAATTCATCGCCAACCCGGACCAGTCAAATTTTACTGTTGACATTGAACTGCCGCCGGGGATATCCCCGAAGTCAAGCATTACCTGAGCATGCCCGGCAGAAGCAACGACCTGCACACAAAGGGCGCCAACAATGCCGTGATCAATATTATTTTGCACCCCAAGATGGAGCGTGAAAAAACAGTATGGCAAGTGGCAGACGAAATAAGACATTGGAAAAGTGATTTTCCCGGTCTGAAATTGACCGTTAGTGAAACCGGTTTAGTCGGCACACAGGAACTGGGGGCGCCCATCCAACTGGAGGTTACCGGGCCGGATGAAGGGCAGTTGGCCACGCTAGCTTCTGAGATTAAAAAGATCGTGGAAAATACCCCCGGCGCCGTCGACGTTAAATCCTCGTGGAAAGCCACCGGCCAACCGGAGATTCAGGTGGAGGTGGACAGGTTGCGTGCTTCTTCCTACGGGCTTTCGGCCGCGGAAATTGCCCAGGCTATGCGCGCTAGCGTGGCAGGTGATGTTGCAGCCCGCTACCGCGACGGAGGGAAGGAATACGATATCAGGGTTCGCCTGGACCGGGTCAATCTATCCAGCGTCTCCGACGTAGGGGAGATAAAAATCAGC
>JALHFC010000072.1 GCA_022839445.1 Pelotomaculum sp. | reverse complement strand
CGACCCGTCCGCCCTGGATGTAGTGATCATGCAACTCGTCCGCCTTTACAAGGGTGGGGAGATTGTGCGCATGTCCAAGCGTTCCGGCCAATTTGTGACGCTGGAAGAACTGGTGGAAGAGGTGGGAAGGGATGCCGCCCGCTACTTTTTTGTCATGCGCGGCGCGGATAGCCACTTGGACTTCGACCTGGACCTGGCCAAAGCCGAATCTAACGAGAACCCTGTGTACTATATCCAGTACGCCCACGCCCGTATCTGCAGCATCTTAAGGCAGTACGCGGAGCAAGGCGGGTCAATGCCCGGCTTAGACGAGGTAGACCTTAGCTTGCTCATAGAGGAGTATGAGCTGGCCCTGGCCAGGAGATTAGCCGATTTCCCGGTGGAAGTGGCTTCAGCGGCCGCCGGCGCCGCCGGCCTGGCGCCCCAACGGATCGCCCGCTATCTTCACGAATTGGCGGGGCTGTTGCACAGTTTTTACAACAGCCACCGGGTGATCACTTCCGACAAGGGGGTTTCCGCCGCGCGTCTGGTACTGGTGAACGCCACCCGGATTACTTTGGAAAATGCCCTCTGCCTCCTTGGCCTGACGGCGCCGGAAAGGATGTAAAAACCTGTGACTTGTCGTGTGAATATTACCGCGCCGGTTGTTGAGGCCGACGCCGTCAAACTGTGTGAAAAATCATTTTTGTCCGTATATCTATACAGTTATCGGTGTAATATACATGGTACGCTATAAACGGACATGTTATGAATATATATACGACGGTTCAGTGCTTTTCACGCAGCCTGCCATGTCTGGCACCGGGGCGGCTCACGGGTGACAGGGTTCAAGGCTTCTTTATGTAAAATGCCTGACATATTTCGGGCTTTTATTATTTAGCGGTTTCTATTGACTGTTCGGGGCGGCAAAAGTTAGAATGGAAAAGATAGTGTCATTTTACGTTTTAGTACATTTAGAAAGGCAGGCTTCTGATGTCAAAGTTCGTATTTGTTACAGGCGGGGTGGTTTCATCGCTGGGAAAAGGGATTACGGCCTCCTCCCTGGGGCGTCTTTTGAAGAGCCGCGGGCTTAAGGTGGCCATACAGAAACTGGATCCCTACATCAACGTCGATCCGGGCACCATGAGTCCCTATCAGCACGGGGAGGTTTTTGTCACCGAGGACGGCGCTGAAACCGATCTCGACCTGGGACATTATGAGCGCTTTATTGATATTAATGTTTCCCGCAGCTGCAACGTTACCACCGGCGGTATCTACTCGGCGGTCATCAATAAGGAGCGCAGGGGCGAATACCTGGGGGGAACGGTTCAAGTCATCCCCCATATTACCAATGAGATCAAAGAACAGGTCCGCCGTGTGGCCGTAGAATCCAATGCCGACGTGATCATAACTGAGATCGGGGGCACAGTGGGGGATATCGAGTCCCTGCCGTTTCTGGAGGCGATTCGTCAGCTGAAAAGCGATCTCGGAAAAAGGAATGTTGTCTACATTCACGTAACCCTGGTTCCTTACTTGCGGGCCGCCAACGAACTTAAAACAAAGCCCACCCAGCACAGCGTCAAGGAACTCAGGGGAATCGGCATCCAGCCCGATGTGGTTGTCTGCCGCTCTGAGCAGCCTCTTTCCAAGGAGATGGAAGAAAAGCTGGCTTTGTTCTGCGATATTGATAAAGAGGCGGTGATCCAAGCACTGGACGCGCCTTCGATTTACGAGGTGCCCCTGATGCTGGAAGAGGAGGGGTTGGCCGACATAGTTCTGGAGAAACTCAGTATAGTGACCGGTCCCCCGGATCTCACCGATTGGCGGGATATGGTGGTCAGGCTGAAAAACATCCGCCATGTTACCACCATTGGCCTGGTGGGGAAATACGTTTCCCTGCAAGACGCCTACTTAAGCGTGGCGGAGGCGCTGCGGCACGCCGGGTTTTTCCATGACTCAGCTATTGATATTAAGTGGATTCATTCCGATCAAGTAGACCAGGCAAATGTTAAAGAAATATTGAAAGATGCCGGCGGCATCCTTGTACCCGGCGGTTTCGGCGACCGGGGCATTGAGGGAAAAATGGAGGCTATCCGCTTTGCGCGCGAGCAAGGGATACCTTTCCTGGGCCTTTGTTTGGGGATGCAGTTGGCGGTAGTGGAATTTTCACGTCACGTGCTCGGTTGGCAGGACGCCAACAGCACCGAGTTCAACCCGGACACAAGTTGTCCGGTTATAGACCTGCTGCCCGGGCAAAAAGGGCTGGACCAAAAGGGGGGCACGATGCGCCTGGGGCATTACCCGTGCAAGCTGCTGCCCGGATCGCTGGCCCACAGGGCATACGGGCGGGATATGGTAGAAGAAAGGCACCGTCATCGCTACGAACTTAACAACGTTTACCGCGACGCCCTAGCCCGGGACGGGCTGGTTTACAGCGGAACCCTGCCCGACGGCTACTTGGTGGAGATCATTGAGTTGGCCGGCCACCCCTGGTTTGTGGCCACCCAGTTTCATCCGGAGTTCAAATCCCGCCCCAACCGCCCCCACCCGTTGTTCCGCGACTTTATCGGCGCCGCTAAAAGCCATGAAAGGAAATTATCCTGACCTTACATTTTTTTAGCTTTGGGTAAAACCAAGGCTTTTTTACCGGATAGCCCTTGTAGGGGGGCGCATATGCGTTTCATTTAAAGTTTGTTATAACACCATGCTTGTAGGCATAATAAGATAAATATAAAACTAGGTATATACGCGACTTTGGTGTAAAGGAGGCATAGCATTGAAAAAAAAATTTATTGCAGGCGCTATTTTGGGGGTGGTCGCCATCTCCATTATACTGGCCGTTGTTTTAAGCCCGGATAAACCCGGTGGCAGTGGCGGGGGCGGGGAAGTGGGTGTTATCTACATAGAAGGCGCCATTACATGTGGCCGGGGTGGCGGGTTGTTAGGGGAGCCAAGGGGTTCTGAGGAGATTGCGGCGACCTTAAGGGCTGCCGCCCAAAAGCCGGGGTTAAAGGCCGTGGTGATCAGGTTGAACAGTCCGGGCGGCTCTGCTGCGGCGGCGCAGGAAATCAGCGCCGAAGTGGAGAGGCTAAAGAAATCCGGCAAAAAAGTAGTGGCTTCCATGGGAGACACGGCGGCTTCGGCAGCGTATTGGATTGCCGCAAGCGCCGACAGCATCGTTGCCAACCCGGGCACAATCACCGGCAGCATCGGTGTTATTATGGAGTATTTAGATTTGCAGGGTCTGTATGATAAAATAGGTGTGGAGACTGAAACATTTAAAAGCGGTCCCCACAAGGATATGGGATCTCCGTCACGGCCGGTGACCACCGAGGAACGCGCTATATTCCAGTCCATGATCGACGATGTATACAGCCAGTTTATAGATCATGTAGCAGGTGGCCGGGGCAAGGGTATTGACGAAATCAAACCGTTGGCCGACGGCCGGGCTTTTACAGGTAGACAGGCCAAAGAATTGGGGTTGGTTGACCAGCTTGGCGACTTCCATGACGCCGTACTTTTAGCCGGAAGTTTGGCGGGCATCACGGGTGAGCCTCTGGTAGTTGAACTTGGGCCGCGGGGCTTTTGGCAAAGCGTGTTAGCCGGTAACGGGAGTAGCGCTTTCCGGCCTTTCTCTTTGCCGCTATTGCCTTACCGGGAGCAATCTTCTACCCTCAATTTGCGGTAAAAACGGCTTGAATATTTTTGAAAGTTAACCGGGGGAATTAATTTAACCAATCAAATTAAATAGGAGGTGCAAAGCCTGGTTTTGGCGGCGTGACAGACGCATTTTGCGGCGTTAGGGCAATGTGAATGATTAACGGTGTGAAAAGAAAGTAAATCTGTGATGCTGCTTCCCGTTTAGTCAGCGGGGGCGAAACCTTAACAAGTCTATTTTGTGAGGTTTTTAAAAAACCGGGTCTGTTTTTGAGCGAGAATCCTGTCATGTACTGTCAAACCGGAGAGGGCGATCCCGCTTCTCTCCCCGAAGGCGCCCGGCATGAATACAGCCGGGGTATAGCCGGGGCGCCCGGCGGGGAAGGACCGGGCCTTAGCTTTTTAGAATTGGTCTATGGAGTGCTTTTTGAGCCGGGTAAGACTATGGAAAAGGTTGCGCAAAAACCGCCCCTGGGCAAAGTAGCGCTGGTTGTTGCTATTTTGAGCGTGCTGAGCTCGTTGATGGGCATGTTAATTATATCGAGATCGCCGAACGCCATCGCCGGGTACCCGCTCCCCGGGATAGGGACGCTGGCGCCGCTGGGTATTGTTTTAGGCCTTTTATGGGGTTACATAAAATGGTTCGGCTATAGCGCCATTGTGCACCTGGCGGCGGAGTTGCTGGGGGGAGGCGGTAGCGCTAGAGGGGTGTTCGCCATTGCCGGGTTGGCCGGGTTACCGCTTATTTTTAACATCCCGGTCCAGTTCGCCGGCTACTGGTTTGGCGCCGGCAATGTAGTTTTAGCTTTATTATCAGGATTGGCCTTTGGGATATGGAGTATCGTGCTTTTGGTCATTGGTGTGCGCCGGGCGCATGGCCTGCCGGCAGGCCGCGCGGCATTGGCTGTTTTCGCCCCTGCCCTTGCCCTGGTGTTTTTAATGCTTATACTCATTGCGTCACTGGTGGCCATTGCTTCCCTTATACCTTCCGGCAATGCTTTCCCCGGTTATTTTTAAATATTTGTTCAGAACAAATATTTAACGCCCCCTGGAGGATATTTGAAACCACTGGTGAATATTAGCAGTAACAATACTTATAGCGCAGGGGGGAGTCATGTGTAGTGTTAGCCGATGTACTGATTGCCGACGATCAAGCGGGTATAAGGCATGTTTTAAGCGAGGTTTTTTCGGGTGACGGGTATCTTGTTGAAACGGCGTCCAACGGCATAGAGGCGCTCAAAAAGGTAGCCGCCAACCCCCCTTTACTTATCCTTTTAGATATGAAAATGCCTTTCTTGAACGGGCTGGAGACGCTGGCGGAACTGCGCAAAATTGCCCGGGACGTGCCGGTGGTGATGATGACCGCTTATGGTGAGATGGATTTTTTGGCGGAAGTCCAAGAATTAGGGGTGCGGCATTATATCAACAAGCCCTTTGACTTGGACGAGGTCCGCTACCTTATCAAGGGTTTGATTGAGGAGGAAAAAACAAGACGCCGGGAGCAAAAAAGAATAGGCTGAGGTCCATCTCCTTTTTGGGCAACGAAAGAGGAATTTTCTCCCCCATGGCGAAACACTGTTTTAAGAGGTTTTAAAGCCTGTGGGAGGGGATTTTTAAGCCGTGCTTATTGTGACAAGCGCTGTATTGGCCATGCGGTGCCCCGAGTGCGGGAAAATGGAGTTTAATGATTTTTCCCGGTTTGTTTTCCCCAGGGGCAAGACAGTTAACATTATCTGTTCTTGTGGCGCGCTCAAACTTACTGTCGTGACCAAAAACCGCGTCTATTACTCGCTTCGGATCCCATGCCCGGTTTGCGAGTCCCAACATCCTGTGGAGATTTCAGGCAGTGGGCTGTGGTCCGGGGACGTCACCCGCCTTTCATGCCTGGAGACCGATCTTGAACTAGGCCATATTGGACCGGAATCTAAGATTGTAGAAATGATCTCCAAACAAGAACAAGAATTGGAAGACCTGGTAAATGAATTTGGCTGTGACGGCTATTTTCACAACTCCGATATCATGTATGAAGTGCTCAGCCGGCTTCACGAGATTGCTGGAAGGGGGGGGCTATACTGTCAATGCGGGAATCATAAGATTGAGGTCGACCTTTTCCCGGACTGCCTGGAATTGCAATGCAAGAATTGCGACAGCGTCAATATTATTTATGCCGAGACAGAGGAAGACCTTAGCGTGATCCGTCAGGTAGATACCATTGAGCTGGCGCGTCATGGGTTTAGATGTCTCGACAACCTGGCCGACGCGGATAAGCACAAAAAGTCCCGCCATAAAAGGAGTAAAACATAGTTTGCGTATGATTTCGGCAATACTATAGGTGCTTTATTGAAAAGGAGGTTTGAAGCAGCTACAAAACAACTAAACATAACTATATATAAACCAATAAAACCATTGACACCAAACATGTATTCGGTTACAATTACACCAGGAGATGGTGCCAATGGAAAAACTATTAACCTCCCATCAAGTAGCGATACTATTAAACGTCTGGCCTGAAACGCTTTCGTCGATGGGAAAAAGAAGGGAAATTAAAAC
>JALHFC010000305.1 GCA_022839445.1 Pelotomaculum sp. | reverse complement strand
CATTGTAAAATGTGGAAAGCCCATTGCGGATAAATGTTTTTTAGTAAAGCACGGCGGCACATTCTATATACTGTTTCCGGATGCCAATCCCAAAAGGTATTTATTTTGTTTGCCTGGGCCAGGCCTAGTGCTTTCTGCAGCTTATGGTCAGCTTTGCTTTCATTACCCTGCATGAGATATAAGCTGGCTAAATGGAGCAAGGTACCGGCCAATAGTTGTTTGGCGCCTTTTTTCGCGCTGCTGGCGGCCGATTCCTCCAACCACTGCCGGGCTTGCTCCACTTGCCCCGCTTCTCTGGCTATTACCCCGGCGATGGATAAGGAATAATCCTCAGAGCCGTAGCCGCTCTGCTTGTCCAGAATGTTTTTAATGAACGCCTGCTTTTCCTGGAAGCTGTTTTCCGCATTTTCCCCAGTTGCAATACTGAGGAAGATAGTCTCCAAATCAGCATGACGGGACATGGCTTCGTTGTTGGCATCGAGCCACAAACCGCTGCAAAGTTCTGATTCATAACGGGCCTCTACCAGCTTGCCCTGGAGAAGATATGTCCGGGCTATACGGCGATGACCGTAGGCTATTTGATGGGGGATATGATATTTATGTCCCAGTTGGATTAATTGCCGGCTTATTTCTGTAGCCGGGCCGATTTTACCCATATTACAATAAATGCCCGAAAGCAATACATAGACTACCCCAAGCCAGCGATCACTTTTTTGCACCAAAGGCCGGGCCAGAGCTTTTTCAGCCAGTTGCCGGGCTGTATCCAGATTACCCAGGCGGTAGTGGATGATCCCGCTTAATAGGAAGTAATACAATTGCCATTCTGGCTCCAGTTGGGTTTTAGCTGCCAGACGGCTTAAGCATAATCCCCGTTTCAAGTCGTCTTCTGAGACGGCCTTACCCAGCGCTGTTACCAGCATCACCCCCCGGGCCCAGCTATCTTTCAGGTGGGAGGCTATCGTTGCAATACGTCCTGCCACCTCCTTGCTTCGGGCTGAATCGCTGCTAAAAATATGAACAGCCAGGATAGCCATGAGGGAGCGGATTTCACCCTTGATATCCCCTTTATCGCGGGCCAGGGCGG
>JALHFC010000304.1 GCA_022839445.1 Pelotomaculum sp. | reverse complement strand
AAAGCAAAGCTGTACTGCAATATCGTAATATCCCGCTTCTCTTATCTCAAAACGGTACTCTGCTGACGCCTGGTCATCTCCAAGTGAGGCCATCTCATCAGTAATAATGACATTTCCTTCGTATTCATCCGGAACTCCGTTCCTGTCAATATAAATGGTTCCGAACTCCGATTTCTGCTCCTTGCCATAGCTTGTCAAATATCTTCGCCTGTTATAAACCCCTTTTAGCAGCGGATATTCCCAGGATACAGCATCCCATCCTTCCATATAATCATATACATGAGGAAGAGCCCAAGGTACTTTGTTATAGTCATCCCAGTAAGCCACAATTGGAATAAACGGCTGGGGCGGTGCATCGCCTGTGAAATTGTAAACCCCAGTCATCCAGTATTTTGCCGCATAGTAGGTATTAGACACCCCTCGATAGGTTATTCCAAGGTTTTCAGGTGTATCATGAATCCTCCAGTTCCAGCCATAAGCAGGCAACCCCATGAATATCTTATCGGGTGACATAACGGAAACAGCATAATCATATATGCCCTCAAGCCAGTCACGAGGAGATACTGGGCCGGGAGCAGAGCCCGCCCATGCCATGCCATAGCTCATGATGGCGGCGGTATCGCAATAGTCGTTAAGATCGGCATAAACACACCAGTTTTCACCGCCCACCGAGCCTTGAACGCCGGTCATACCAGGCAGGCAGATGTTGACAAGCTTTGTTGCATCGTAAGACTTAACTGTATTGTATATATCCCTAAACAGCGCATTCGCCGCATCCTTGTTTTCATAACCTCCACCGCGCTCAAGGTCAATATCTACCCCAGCGCACCATGGATACTTGTTCATTATTCGGATGATTTCAGTGAGAAACTTATCCTTTGCACCGTTTTTGTTGTTGCGAAGTGCAGTAAAAATATTGGCTATTCCATGATTCATAATTGTGAGCAGGCTGCTGATGCTGGTACCGGTTTCAGTGATTGTGCCTGTTGCGTCAACCTCAAAAGTAAAAATGCCTACCGTATCAAAGCGGTCGCCGTAGTCTCTAAGCGCTTCATACATTCGGGCATTACCCATAAAACTCCACACCATGCACCGTTTGCCTTTTAAGAAATCCCTCACAACCGATCACCGCCCTCTTGCATCTCCTGAAATTCAAAGAGTACCCGCGCCGATTTTCTCTCTTCCAGCTTCACCATATGTTTGCTATCCCATGCCGCAGAGTATTGATAAAACCCATCCTTAGGAGTCTGACTTCCGTTTTTTAGGCATTGGCGGGTGGAAGCCTTGAGTGTCAGCTCATCGCCTGCATTAACCGGGTCAAGGAACTTTACCTTATGCGCGCCCATACCTTGGGACATTTCAATACTTCCTGCGGCCATATCCTGTATAGGATAGATATAGCAGTCAAGACCAACAGAGCCCAGGTTGAATAAGACTACAGTCTCCGCTGTTCGCACCACACCGTTATAATGCCGGGGCGGAACTGGCTGCCCGTTTTCCTGCATTTTCGTTAGCATCTTGCTCGTGTGGACGGTATAGCCTGTCAGCTGATCTCCATCCTGAAGCTGCAGGTCGGTGAAATAGATAATTCCGTTACAGTCGGAAATCTTGAGTGTCACAGTTACGCTCACCACATGATTATTGTTTTTTAATTGTATGGTTTCTGCAAACCTTGAAAACTTCATAGTTTTTTCCTCCAAAACCATTTGACAAACATAGGCATTAATGCTAAACTATAATTTGATTTTATATTTGGAGGCTAGTATACACCTATGTATGGTATTTTTCGTATTCGTAAATAAAAGTGCACAGAAAGAAAGATAGCTCATAGCAGCATCTTTGTTTTTGTGCACCTTTTTCGATTACGAAAAAACGAAAGAGGTGTA
>JALHFC010000071.1:6140-6721 GCA_022839445.1 Pelotomaculum sp. | reverse complement strand
GTTCTATTCCCGCCCCTTTGTTTCGTGGACTTGTCCAAGGCGGCAACAAACTCTCAACAAGAAAACAGCAGCCAGCCCCAGGGTGTTTACCTGCCCGAGGCAAGAGCGCCGTATGCAGCCGTTGCCGGTTCAGGAGAAACCGGTTCACCACCCGGAGAAGAGCTTGCAAGGGTGGAGTTCCGCTTTAAAATAGTGGACCTGTTCAACAAATTCGCCTTCAAGCCAACTCCCCGCATATAAGAAGACTGAGACAATTGGGGACGGTCCTTTTTGTCCGTCAATTGGACAATTGGATCACAGCAGGGACCCCGTTGCCGTGTACCCGGGCAGACAATAGGAAAGGTCCTTTCCCCTCACTTGACAACCAGTTTCAAAAAGGACCTTCCCCGGTGTCCCGCAGTATTTTGTTATTTTAATAAAAATTTTTTGAACATAGCATGGCTTGCACGTCGTTTAGCGCTTCACCGAAACGTTGGAAATGAACCACTTCTCTTTCCCGTAAAAACCGCAAAGTATCTTTAACGCCCGGGTCGCAAGTGAGCTGGATCAAGCGTTCATACGTGGCCCGGGCCTTTTGCTCT
>JALHFC010000071.1:0-6118 GCA_022839445.1 Pelotomaculum sp. | reverse complement strand
GCCCGGTCGTGCTCTGCAAAATGGGCGCCGAGGCCGGCTTCCCTCAGTTGCTGTACCGGCACGCCCTTGACCAGTTTGTAGATCATGGTGGCGACAATTTCCCAATGCGCCAGTTCCTCCGTTCCGATGTCCGTCAGCAACCCTTTTGTTTTATCGGTCGGCATGGTATAGCGCTGGGTCAGGTACCTAACTCCCGCAGAGAGTTCACTGTCCGGCCCGCCGTATTGGGCCATGAGATATTTCGAATTTTTTTTCATACATCCACATATGCGTATCCCTTTCTTATTTGTATTCAATCTCCCAGGGCCAGGGACCTTCTATCCAAAGCCATTTGTCCTGGGACGGAGTGTGGCCGGTAACAGTTAGGGGACCGTACATTTCTTCATATTTTTTAATGGCCGCCACTAACTTGTCACGCACCGCGTAAAAATCCCTGAGCGCTGCTTGATCCTCCGGGTGCGTGTCGAGAAATAGGTTTAGGTCTATAGCGCTAAATTCCAGTTCCTGAATTTCCTTCAACATGCAAAGTCTTTTATTCATTAAAAATTCACCTCTTATACTAATAGGGGTAGGGGCTGTACAGTTCCGGAAAAACTGTCCCTTTGGCAAGCGCCTCGGCGGGGTTGAAGATCGGGGCATATTTTTGCCAGATCACATAGGCCTGCGCCAGGCGATGCGGCGGGTAAGCCCCTGCCGACTGGATTTCAGGGGTAGGGTCAATGGTTTCCACCTTTATTTCTTCGACCGGCTGTTCTTTCATCTCACTTGCTTCATCAACGACAGGCGGTTGTACTTTTGCAAACATGTGAAATTCCTCCTTCTTTACCAGGATCCGTCATGCTTTAGATTATGGTTAAGGGGCTTGAAATGTTACTTTGTTAAAAATGATGGTGGTGGTGGATGAGCGCCTCGCACTTTGTGGTATTCGCAAGGCGCTAGTGGAAAATTACATTGTTTTCTATGTGATATCGGCAAAAGATAAAGTATTAACAATTGTGCGAATCCTTTATAGCAGACGAAATTGGGAGCATTTGCTATAACGAAAAAAACGAACCCTCACTTACCCGGTATTGAGTAAGTGAGGGTTTTTTATGTATGGCAAAAGGGCCTGGTCCTAGCTGTCCCCTTTGAGCAGCAAATTTTTTACTTTATCTTTTACTAGTCTCCCATCCGCAACAAGCTCTTCGGCGACAAATACAAAAGTGATAAAATCTTTTATCCCCGCCATTTCCATTGTTTTTTTCATATCTTCGGCGTTTCCAAGTTTTTTGACCACTTCATACAGGCGCTCTTTTTTTAAATCTATAAATCTCCCGGTTTCTTCAACAAATTTGTTGGTCCGGCAAACCGTGCCGTCGATTTTTTTAAAATATCCCATTTTAATAAGCTCTTTGAAACCATCATCTTCTTCGCCCGCCAGCAACAGGCGTTTAAACAGCGCTTCGTCCATATTCACGCCCCCTTTACCCAAACATTCGACGCAAAAGGCGGGTTTTCCTTTTATATTAGAAGTTAAAGCAGCCAAATATAATCCCGCCGACAATCCATAACGGCTGTTATATAGACTATGTTTTCCTGAACCTTATAAAGGGCCATGCAATGCTTGCCGAACAGCAGTTTGCGGCACCTTTGAAAAGGAATGGCATCATGTTTCGGAAATTTCATTGTAATTCTTGCGTATTGCTGCGGAAGGCCGTATGTTCATTATAGCTCACTCCCCTATAAAAGCAGTAATGTTGTAGTATTATTATATGCTAATTATACTATTCCTAACGGCGCTTTTCAAACCATAAGCACAGGTGGGCTCCACTTTACTCCCGGTTTTTTTTCCAGAATGCCAGGCGGGCCAGTTTCTTCTTGATGCCGGTTATCCCCATTTCTAAACGGCGGCCCAGTAGGCGATAAAATAATGACTTTAGCCGCGCTACGGCCTTTTTGAATAAATCCCCGGCAAGGTTAAACGGGTAAATAATTATTAGGACACATAGGCGAAAGGGATAGGTTATGACTTTCCATGTAAACTGCACCGCCTTTACAAATATCTCCCAGACCTTGTTTAATATATAAAACTTTATACTTACCAGTTTCCTTACCGACTTGCTGATAAAGTGAAAATACAGCAGGGCGCCCAGCCCAAGGCCTAAAAGGACATAAAGCCGCATTTCCCCCCAGTTTCCCCAAAGCAGCATTAAAAACACGGCAATAGTGGTAACAACCCAAAAGATTATATCGCCTACAAAAACACCGGCGCTTTTCAGCCTGAGCACACCACGGGTCACCCGGTAGTAGTCATAGGTAAAGCCAACCACCATCCCGATTGCAATGGTGGCAAAAAAGGATCGCATTTGGTTTACAAGCAGTTCCAAAAGGCCCACGCCCCCTTTTTGATATTATCCAAAAAAGCACCCTAACAAAGTGAGGCGTTAGTCAAAAAAAGCGCCTTTTATGCGCTTATTTGAAAAGCCTCTTTAAAATCTTTTTTCCGCTACCTTTTCCTTTTCCTTTGCTTTCTTTATACTGCAAGCCTGTAAAAAACCCCTCGGCGGTAAGGTTGCCCATCTCCAGGTTGAGCTCAGTTATATGAAGGCCCTCACCTTTCAATATCACTGCGCCCATGTTGGTTTGCAAAATTATTTCGGATTCATCAAAGCTATCTACGTGGTGGACACCTTCCATGATCAGCTGTTTGCGCCCGCGGATAAATATACTATGCGCATTCCGCTCATCCACGCCCATCACTCCCATAAAAATAGAATTTTTTTAATAAAGCTTGCCCCGTTCCCGTGCGGGGCGTTAACATCTTCCCTAACCTCATCTTATGCGTCCCCTTTTTATATATTCCATATAGTTTTATACAAGCATGACAACAAGGCAAAAAAACAAAAAGCCCTTTCCCCTGTAAGGTAGCACACGGCTCCTTTTTTGAGAAAAGGGTTTTACTTATCGTTTTGTTTTTATTTCCATTGCTTTTCAATATTTATATCTTTAAAATAGAACATAATTATTTCCTCGGGCGACTTGCCCTGCTCGGCCATAAGCCTGGCCCCCCACTGGCACATACCTACCCCGTGACCGAAGCCTTTCCCGGCTACAACCAGAGAACCGCCATCCAACCTCACATCTGTAAGAAGCATGGAGCGCACCTTTTCACTACCCAAGGCCAACCTCAAGGCGGGACCACCAATCGTTGTGTCGCCTATCCTGATCTTCTCCGCCCGCCCGGAAGGTCCCTTCTTTACAATGGAAACCGATGCAACCGGTCCCGGGTCCTTCCCCGTAACCTTCTGCACCGCCGACCTAACCTGGCTTACCGGTATCCTGGCTTCCCAAGACTTACTTTTGGGCTCTGTTATAGAGAGGCAACCGTCCTGGACCCCTCCTTTGACATAAGGGGTTGGTTCCTTGGTGAATGCCAGCCCCTCCTCCGCAGTAGCGGACACACCACCGTCGCATGCTGAGAACCAGGCGTGAATATAGTTGCCACCATAGGTTACCACTTCCCCCCTGGTCATTTCTACCGCCTGGCGCACATTGTCGTTTATCTTGGACGGGTCATAGGCCTGGAACTCCTCCACGCTGGTGGATGCGTCAGTGCCGTGCAGCTTCTTTACCCGGCCTGACTCGATGTTTTCCATTGTAAATGTACGGGCCAAAATAGCCTGGGCAGCCAGCGCTTTTACCGGCCACTTCGTATCCATTTCCGCAGCTACTACACCTTGGATGTATTCCTCAATTTTAATGTTTTTCTTTTCACCGGTTTTATTAATATAAAGCGAAATGGTTGGTTCCTCTACCTGGGGCTGCGGCGCCGGTTTGGGCGCCGGTTCCTGCTTTCTAGCGCAACCTGTCGTAAATATTAGCGCAGCCATGAATAATAAAATTATTTTCGCTGGTGTACGCTGAAACATAAATCCCCCTCCTGCTTTTTTTTTATTTTTTACAGAAGGGTAAACATTTATGTAGTTTTTTCTTCGATTACCCGGTACAATCCGGCGGCCAGCTTGGCCGGCACATTTTCACTAACTGCAGATACTTCCAGCTTGGTTGTTTTGCTACCGAATTTTACGGTTATTATATCGCCAGGTTTAATATCTGTTCCGGCTTTAGCCACCCGCCCATTTACCTCTACCTGCCCCCGGTCACATACTTCCTTGGCCAAGGTGCGCCGTTTGATTAACCGTGATACTTTTAGATATTTGTCAAGGCGCAATATACAATCACCGCCCTTTCACCTAAAAAGTATCGGTCCAATCCGGTCTTTTGCATAGTATTGGTTACTGGATCACTGCCTCCTTAAGTGATTTCCCGGCCTTGAAAACGGGCACACGGGCGGCAGCAATGTCGATTTCTTCGCCGGTTTGGGGATTTCTTCCCTTGCGGGCAGCCCTCTCCCTGATCTCAAATGTGCCAAACCCGACCAATTGGACTTTGTCGCCTCTTTGCAGCGCTGAACCGATAGTTTCTAAAACGGCGTTCACAGCTTTCTCGGAATCCTTTTTGGTTAATTCAGCTCTTTCGGCTACATTCGAAATCAATTCTGCCTTGTTCATACAAACCCTCCTTAAAAGATTAGAAGTACTAATTCCCTAGTTATTCGCGAAAATTCTTGCAGTTCCTTCTTATAAGAAAACGTTTCCTAATGTTTTTCTGCTTTTTTTCTATTTTTTTTGCTTTTTCCCACCACTTGTCCAACTCAGGCAGGGTACATTCACGGAGCTCCCTACCGGCAACGCAAGCCATCTTTTCAATAAACTTGAAACGCCTGATAAATTTCTCGGATGTCCCCGACAAGGCCGACTCCGGTTCTACGCCTAGCAACCTAGCTAGGTTTATCACCGAAAAAATTAAGTCGCCCAGCTCTTTTTCTACCTGAGCCGGATCCCCGCCGCTAATAGCGGCCTCTAGCTCGCTTAACTCCTCGCGGGTCTTTTCCAGCCCCCCCCGGTAGTCCGGCCAGTCAAAACCTACTGTTGCAGCCTTTTTCTGTAGCTTCATCGCGCGCATCATCGGCGGAAGGAACTTGGGAATGCCGGCAAGCAGGCTTTTGGGATGATTTTCTTTTCTTTCTTCAGCTTTAATCTTCTCCCAGACAGATACGACGTCGTGGCTGTCCCGCACTTCGACCGAAGCAAAAACATGGGGGTGCCGGCGAATCATTTTTTCTGTAATCCCGGCGACAACATAATTTACGTCAAAATGCCGGCTTTCAGCGGCTATCTGGGCGTGGAAGACGATTTGTAGTAATAAGTCTCCCAATTCTTCACATATTTTATACATATCCCCCTGGTTGATAGCATCAACAACTTCATAAGCTTCTTCGATAAGGTAGGGTCTTAAGCTGCGGTGATCCTGTTCACGGTCCCAAGGGCACCCGTCCGCGCTGCGCAGGCGCGCCATAATATCAACTAGCGGGTCAAGGGGGAACCGGCAACAGGGCGGGCCATCATTGCCTTCATAAACCTGGATAACCTCCATTTTAGCGGCGCCCTCTTCATCTTCCTTTTCCCCGCCACAAGCCCCATGTACGCTTATCCCATGTCCCACACCGGTTTCCGGCACATATATGCTGGTCAGGTGGTCTACCCATTCCAGCCTGTCCAACTCAAAAAGGGGCATAGTTTCAATCCTTTCCTCGCCCGGTATACCAGCGCCCCTTATCACTATTACCGGATGTTGGGGGGGATACATATTAAGGAGCGAAAGTTTCACATCCGAAGCCACCAACCGGTTGTGGACCTGTGTAATAATCGCCGCACCAGACAAAGCTAGCGGTGTTTCTTCAATCCTTAAGCCGTCGACGATCTGTAATCCGGCTGTAGGATCAAGCCGAAGCGTTGTAAAAAGGGCGTCCAGGAAGCTAACCGCCGGCAGTATTTCCACCTTCAGACCTTCCTGCCCGGCTTTGGCAATAATCAGCTGCACCGACTCCTCCGCTACAAGAGGGTGACCCGGGACGGCATACAGCACCGGTCCATAACGGGCTTCCTGGAGCACGTCCCGGGCTATCCTGGCATAAACCTCCTGAAAACCAAGCTCTTCCTCATAAACATGATCAAAGGTAGAGAAGGTGATCCCTTCCTGCCGCAGATACTCCACCACCGGATGCTTTTCCGTGCGA
>JALHFC010000303.1 GCA_022839445.1 Pelotomaculum sp. | reverse complement strand
CACATCGGCGCCCGGGTAACCAAAAATGCGCTCGGCGGCCGGGTTGAAGGAGTTGATCAGGTTCCCTGAATCAACTATGATAATGCCGTCCAGCGCGCTGCTGATGATGGACTGCGCGCTTACCATGCTCTGGCCCAACAGTAATTCGGCCTGCCTGGCGCGCAATAAATAACGCACCCGCCGGCCAAGTTCCTTCCATAGTATGGGTTTGGTGATAAAATCTGTCGCGCCGGCGTCGAAGGCGAGGTCAAGTGACTTGTGGTCTTTCAAACCGGTAAGCATTAGGACCGGCGCCTGTCCGCCGCCGGGAAGATTGCGTATCCGGGCGCATGTGGTAAAACCATCCATCACCGGCATCATGGCGTCCAGTAGACAAAGCCTGCGCCCCGTCGGTAGCCTCGAAGACAGTGTACCCGTCGTTTTCCAAAAACCCACGCAGGACCAGCCGCGTCGACTCGTCATCATCCGCAACCAGGATAACGGATTTTTCCCGCTCTATTTCATTCACTTGCGCTACCCCCTTCTAGCCAATCGCCTCTAACGCCAGGCGCACTTTTTCATAGATGGTCTCCACCCGGACCAATTTTTCCGCCGCCCCTTCAATGGTCCCGGCGCGCCCCATGCCCTCTAGCTCTTCGCACACAGCTGAAAGCCCCGTAGCGCCTATATTGGCGCTGCTGGATTTTAAACTATGCGCTGGAAAAACCAACGCCGCCGGATCTTTTTCTGCGATGGCTTCCCGTATGGCCGCTATACGCGGGGCAGCATCCCTGAGATAAACACCGATTAAATTCCCCACAAGATCCGGCCCCACATTCGCATGCAACTGGCGCAACTCATTCAGCACGCTCATATTAATCACACCATCGGGCGCCGGTTGGGCAGGCGGTGTATCTTCCGCAATCCCCTCGCCCTGTGACGGCAGCCAGCGCTCAAGCGCGGCGCGTAGTTGTTCCAAGCCGACAGGCTTGCTCAAAAAATCATCCATGCCGGCGCTAAAGCACTCTTTCCGTCCCTCCCCGGTAACCAGGGCAGTTAAAGCAACGATAGGTGTATGATGCTCTTGGAAAGATTCGGACTCTGCCTTGCGGATGGCCCTGGCAGCCTGGTAACCGTCCATTACGGACATCTGGCAGTCCATCAGGACCAGGTCGTAATGACCGTCAAGCGCCGCTTCTACGGCTTCCTGGCCGTTAGAAACAGCCCGGGCCGCATACCCGAGCTCTTTTAACTGCGCCAAAGTCACCTTCTGGTTGACGGGGTTGTCTTCCGCCAGGAGGATCAACCCCTCTTTTTTCACCGCCGGGACGCTATCGTACCGCAGAACGAGCGTGGGCGCCGCCTCTATAGGTCCGAAATAGTTATTTCCCTTTGAATACTTAAAAGGCACAGTGAACCAGAATGTAGAACCTTTACCCTTCTCGCTTTCTACACCTATTTCTCCCCCCATGAGTTTGACCA
>JALHFC010000070.1 GCA_022839445.1 Pelotomaculum sp. | reverse complement strand
TCGTCAAGCTGTTTTTGGACCTCCGGCTCCTGCTCCGCTTCCTCCAGATAATATTTCCAATTGGCTTTCAATTCTTCGTCCGGGTGGCCTTCCAGCCACAGCCGGCCCAGGGAGTTCTCCACCATGTACTTGACGATCCAGGCCGGGGTGAAAAGCTGGGTGGCGGCCGGGATGTTCTCTTTGCTGATCTTGACGTTCTTCTTTAAAGCCGCGAAGACCTGGTCCTTCTTCTCCGAGATGTAGTACTGGTACAGCCAGCCGATAATCTCGACCTGGTCCTGGAAGTCTTCTTCGGGGATATCGCTGACCAGCCTTCTTATCACCGAACCTTCAATAAGCAAATTGCTCGGCAGCAGCAGCTCGGCATAGTCCTCGATCTTCTCAAACAGGCCGGGGAGGATCTCGTTTAGCTTGTTGCACTGGCGGGTAAACAAATACCGGAAAAGCTCGTCGTCGTCGTGTTTGTCCAGATAGGCATGGACCATGTCAATGTCCAAGTCCAGGTCCAGGTGGAGGGCGTTGGTGACAATATCCGGCACAGCCTGACCTGCTTCAGTTGACGAGAGCACCCTGACTCCGGTAGGCAAGTAACCGTTTACTTCCATAAACCTGATCGCGATGATGCGGTTAAACCAGGTGTAGGCCGCCTCCTCCATGACCTGGTCGAAACCCTTTTCTTTAACCCGCTTTACCAGTGATTCCCGCTGCCTGACCTGGCGCTTGTTCAGCAGCCTGCCGTTGACCTGCGCCGCGTCCGAGGAGACCCTGACCGCGTCGGCGACCCCGCCTTCGGTAACGCCTATTTCAAACGCCTTCTGGGTGATGTCCTCGATCAGCTTGCGCCGCGCCCATACGGCATAGTTTTTAATCACGCCCTTGTCCATATTCACTAATCCCTTCTGCCGCTACTACACGATTTTCAATATGGTATCATCAGCCAGTTTTTCTGCCAGCGTGCCTCTAATATCATCCAGCAGTTTATCTAAATCAGCCTGCGTCTCAATATTCCTGGCGCCGCGCAGGATACGGGCCATGCTGATGGTGACGGTCCTTTTCTTTTTCGTCGGGTTGACAACCGCTCCGCCGCCGCTTGCTTCTTTTTCCCTGACAGCTTTTTGCCTTTCCGCCTCCCGGACGATCTCCTCCATGTAGCGCAGCTTGAGCCGGTCGCTCTCTTCCTTCATGGCAATGGCCTCATAGAAGTTGTTGGCCCGGTCTAGCCGGTCCAGCATGTCATCGTAACCCTGCTTGAACTTACCGCCAAACTTGTCCGCGACGCCATAGGCCGCCATTTCCTCCCTGACCTTGTCATAATCGCTTTCGACCACCTGCCGTACCGGCCGGCACTCCTGCTCCAAGAGTTGTACGAAGATGTCATTGAATTTGTCAACCAGTTCCGGCAGTTTATAGATACCGCTATAAGGCGCCTGGTTGTTTACGATCTTTTCAATCTGCCCGTAGGTGTCAATGGCGTTCCGGTCCAGCACATAGGTCTTATTCTTCCGGAAGATCTTCACCACCCGCAGGGCCCGGTCGAAAATCTCCTTTTGTTTTCCTTCCGGGTCAAAAAACTTCTTTATATCCTGGGAGTCTTCACCATAATCAAGCAAATGTTCCTTTTTCTCCTGCAGCATCGCGAAGAACTCCCCGGTATCTTTGATTTTAGACAGTTCCGCAAAGAGTTTAGAGCCTTCGTCCAATACGTTCCGGCCGGGGTAAGCGGCATATTTGTAGTTTTCCAGCAGGGCCTTGATCCGGCCGGACTCTTCTTCCATAAATTTTTTGGCCCGGCGCAACAACCCGTCCTCGTCAGCGGGCAGGGCGGTCTTGTTGAATACCTCTTTACAGATTTCCCTGGCGGTATTGAGCAGCGCCGGAGATACCTTGATTCTTTTTTCCACCAGCATCTTTTCCGCATACTCGCGCCTGGTGAGATACCGCACCAAGTCGCGGTCTTCTATGCCCAGGTACTCGCTGTTTAGCTGAAGTTTGACTTCCTGTACCCTGAATAGTTTGGCGATTAAGCCCTCGATATCTATTTCATTCCAGCCGTAAGGCGCTTTCTGGAACGTGGATGTCACCGTTTTCATGGTCACCGGGATATGCCTCAGCGTATTTCTTTCGATGAAGGAGGACACCTCAGCCAGGGCCAGCTTGTTGGGTTCCTCGATGATATTTATCTGCACGGTGTCTTTGTACACGATGTCGGCGATAGCGCCATCTGACTCAATGAAGGTGTTGATGTAGGCGAGTTTGGTATAGTTGGCGTTAATCAATGAGCGGAAGCCTTCATTTAACCGGGTGGCTGGATCCTTTTCCTTAATCTCCAGCTTCTGCGAGTTGACATATAGCTCGGCGGCTTGTAAGGCATCGTAAAGGAGGGCCCTTACCCTGTTCATGCGTTCTCCGACCTCCCGGCCCTTTCTGGCTTTGATTTCTTCCATTGTTTCGCTGCCTGCCACGCCGCCCGTTTTACGCAGGTAGGTCTGGATTTTCAGCGCATCCTCCAACTCATTAAGGAAGGACGGGTCCGCAGGGAGGTTGACGATGAGGTTGTTCTCTTTTTGGGACATCTCTTTGAGCGCCAGCTGGGTCACCTCACTGCCGGGATCATAGTACGGAGTAATCACCTTGACCCCGATGTCGTTAGTCTGAAGAATGCGGTAAACCCGGTCATCGACGACCTGGTTGAAGGAGAAATTGTAGCGGGCGGAGTATTTGTACTTTTTATCCGGGTAGATCTCTTCAAAGATAATCTCGGAGGCCTTCTGGATAATGTCGGCGGTATCAACCTGGATACTTTTGATTTCCTTGTTGATATCCTGCTCTTCATGGGTGAGAAAGATATACTGGTCGCCGTTTTTTTGCACCAGGGTTTCCTTAATGAGCCTTTTTAGCGACTCTTCAATCTTTTTCTTTAGGTCTATTTTATCTTCGTCAATATGCCCGACTGTAAGGGTGGCCAGGTTTTCAATATTGGCCGGTATTTCTTTGACATACTTGATCATAAAGAGGACTTTCAAAATTTCCACATCAAATTCGCTGAGAACGGCGCTATCCTGGGCATGGATGATTACCGTGCGGATGGTGGAGTCTAGAAAGGCCTCAATGGTGTCATAGAAAGCGGAAAAAGGGATCAGCGTACCCTGTTCGCTGTTGGCAAAGCGGATGGCTGACTCCTGGAAGGAGCTGATCATGGAGCGCTCACCCTCGGACAGGTGCTTGCCGGTGGAACCGTGGATCCTGACCGAGGTAAGAACCTGCTGCAAAAGGTTGAACTGGTAGGGGATAAACGGGTAGACCTCGGCAAAATCGGCGCTGTCGGTGTAAAACTTCTTCTCCGGGGTGTCGGCGGAAAAGGTGATCAGGTTTTTCAGGATGGAGCTTTTTGTTTCGTAAAGTAGTTGCAGCGTATCTGCAGCTACCTGATTTTTTTTAAGGATCCTCCTCTTGATCACCTCATCCACGTTGGCGCTGGACAGGCTGATCCTGGTATTAAACCGGCCCAAGATCTTGGAGAAATCGTTGCCCTTGACCCTGGTAACGGCATCGATATCCTGCTGGCTGGTCACCATTACCCACGCCTTGCCGCCGCACTCTGTGCCCAGGTCCTCCACGACGGTCTGGAGGTTCAGCATCAGCCCCGAGCTGTCACCGATATACTGGCCCATTTCGTCCACACAGAAAACCAGGTGGTGGTTTGGCCCTTTGCTCTCTATGTATTCCCTGACCCTTTTGGCGAACTTGTCCACGGAAAGGCTGTAGTTTTCCTCGGCCTTGTTATACCAGTTTCTGGCCGCATCTTCGCTCATCCTGGTGGCGGCCGCCAGGGCTGCCACGATGGCGTCTTCCTCGTAGTAGAAGTCATCTCTGGCTTCGGTCCACTGCCGTCCGGCAATGCGGGCAAACTCATCCTTGAATGCCGCATAGGCGCCGTCGGCGGACATCTGCCTTTCCAGATCGGCCACCCACGGGATGGAACCGCAAAAGCCCTGCATATCATTAAAAACCCGGTTGAAGACTTTAACTATAGCGTCTTTATTGGCCTTGGCGTCGGATTCGCTCTTGGAGTCGATATTAAAGAGAATGACATCCGCTGATATATTGCCGACTCTATTCATGTCTGCCAGCAGCATGGGGTCCATAATTTTATCATTGAAATAATCAACAGCCTTTTTGCCGTCAACTACTTTATTCTCCAAGAGGTAGGACAGGATCTTGAGGAAGTGGGATTTACCGCTGCCAAAGAAGCCCGAGATCCAGACTCCTATTTTGTCGATATACCCGTTAACGCCTTTCTTGTAAGCTTCAAAGAAATCGCTGAAATGACGGTTCAGCTCCCTGGTGACCACATACTCCTCCAGTTCCTGGGTGACGTTGCTGTCATCATCCTGGCCAATTTTGATTACGCCCTTGATATCCCGGTCGATCCGCTTGTGGAACATATCTCTAATCAGCAAACTTGCACACCCCCGTATAGCTAATATCTCTCCACCAGTTTAAAAGCCCGGTAATAGTTGTCGTCTTTGATTTCATCCAGCAGGACCAGTTCCAGTCCGTCGTAGGTGCCGGGGAAAAACATCACCAGCGGTACCTGGTCAACTACCGCGTGCAGGTTGTTTAAGACGGTGTGGGACCGGATTATCGGCCAGGCCTTGCCGACGCCCGTAAGGAAGACAACGTCGTCCTTTTCCACTCTTTCACGAATAAATTGAACAATTAAATCGTTACTGCCGGTGAGCCTTAAGGCCTTTTTGGTGGCCTTGAAGATGTATTCGCTACCCTTTTGGGCTTCCATCTCGATGTTCTTGGCCAGAAAGCCCTTTTCCGCAAGGACGGCGAGCATGATCTCATAAAGATCGAACTCTTTTATTTTAAAGCCGGCGCTGCCGCTTTTGAACTTCTCTACTAAAAACGCAACATAGTCACGGACAAGCATTTCATATTCCGGTTCATAATCAAAAATATAAAACCCGACCTCATTGCCCAGCCCTTTATTTTCCCGGAATGATTTCTTTTGTATTTCCGGGATGATGGCATCCAGCCTTTCGTGGATAGTCTTCATGACTTCATCCCCTCACTTATCAACAAAAACGCTAGTTAAGCCCGCGTAGTATATTGACGATCATACCATCGCCCCTGGACAGCCATTTGCCAACCAGGGACTGATCCAGGAGCGGTTTAATAATTTCCCTGCTTTTTTTGTCTTTAATCAGGCCTGCTTCAAAAAGAACCCGGATATACACTTGTTTCACCTTGTAGAAAGTGTAATCACGCCAGGCAGCCAATCTCTCACTTTGTTCCTTTTTTCTGGCGAAGTAAATATGAAAGTCTTTATCGGCCAGGGTGTAGTCTCTGATAATGAGTTTTTCTTTAAACACTTCGTTCATAAATTCAAAAAACAGCCGGTCGGTTTTCATGATGGCGTAGACAACAATCAGCTTGCCTGTCGCCGCGCTTCCATTAACCAACTGCTGTAGTAAGTACTCGTCCAAAGCCTGCATTCTTTTTAAGACTATCCGTGCCAGTTCCTTTTTGCGGTCGTCGGTGGTGGCCTGAAAGATGTTGTCGCGCACAGCTTTTTCTTTGATTTCTGCCTGGCTGAAACCCTGCAGGGCCAGGGCTGCCGCTTTTTTTAGCTCAATAAAAGTAAAGGGGGCTTTTTCAATTTTTGCACTGTATTTTATTTCTTTCATTTTGCACCTTTTCATTAAGGCTCTCATTCTTTAAATGTAACAATAAATACTAAATCTATTACTTGGATAATGGTAACTTAGTTGTATACTTCTACCTTTTTAGCTATTTTCCCTTCTTTTTGGGTTAATATTAGCGTTTCTTTAACCAACGTCTTTAATAAAAATAACCCGATTTAAGGACTAACCGCCAC
>JALHFC010000069.1 GCA_022839445.1 Pelotomaculum sp. | reverse complement strand
TCCTGGTCAAAGGATAAACACAGATCTACCCACCATGACGCCAAAGCCTGGCGGACCCATTCATCATGCAGGTGAGTGCTTCTCAAAAAGTTTTTGTCGAGCCTTGTGATCCATTCTTTAAGATGCTGGAAATATCGTAATTCCGGGATACAATAATTCAAAATAGAAGTCCATGCTGGTAAATCATCTATTGTATTACATTGAAGTATGATCCAATCGATGAGTTCCAGTAAGAATGTTTGGGCCACAGTATCATTGATCTGGTAATTGCGGACTCGTCCCAGTGCTTCCGATAGATAGCTCTTAAACTCTAAACAACTTTCTTCGAGTTCGTTGTCGCTATATTCTTCACTATACTTGACGCTCCATTCCGCCAGGGCCCTCATTGTGACGAGTAAGCCAACAGTCCCGGAGATGAAGTGCTCGGCAGTGACCATCTGCAGAAGCTCCTGTCCGTACCTGTTTAATATCTCCAGGCCTTCGGTAAAATCCCACATTGTCGTATCATCGTAGTCATTATAGCGGTACCTGTACCTATAGTTATCTTCATCAGCCGGATCAATTTCAGTAAAAAGAAACTCACATTCTTTTAAAACAGCTGGAAATCTTTTTTGATGGTAGGCGAGCGAGCTGTATAACTCCATCCGGCTGACCCGGTCCGAATGCAAATCCGCGGTCCGTTCACGTTCATTAAGGATAAGGCGTAGTGTTTCCTGTATGTCGGGCTTAATTTCTATCAGTCGGGTTATGGTGGCGAGCAGGTCATCATTTTCCATGTTTTTTAAGCGCTTGAGCAGGATTTTTTCCGGTTGTTGGTTTGACTGCTGTATAATTGTCCCGGTATCATCTGCGCCTACCACATGCGCCGCGCCCGTCCGGGAAACTCCGGCAAGCTCACCATCGTCAGGCTGTCCGGCGCATGTACGGACAGCGTAATAAACGACTGCCGCCATATGTTTACAGTAGTCGTCATAATAGTCGTCATAAGGGCAATTGCATTGGCTTTTGCTGAAATCGGTCAGGTGGATTTTGACTTTATAATTTCCGTAGTTGCCCGGAACGGTGGCATGTACCCATGGTTCCTTGATCTGAACATCTTTTACCAGCCCCTGTTCATAATACGCGAGCCCTCGATCTATGATGTAATCCTCAATGTACTGTTCCATTTCGGTCAATAAAGCTTTGAAATTATGGCTTTCTTGCAATATTATTCATCCCAATCTTTTCCCGGCATTTACACTTTCAAATTTTCGGCAAGGAAAATCTGGTTTTAAGGGGGTTCCCCCTGATAATCCCAATTCCCGTGTAATTCGCTCTTTTTCGGTAGCCACCAACAGTAAAAACCACCACCATTATATCATTTTGGGGGGGTCCTGGGAATCCGCCAGGATTCCCAGGATCGACCCGAGCATTAGGAACCCGCACCATGCTTGGCTGGTTTTGTTGTCCGGCTCTACTCACCGGAACAAGTACATAACGAGGGACTGTCCCCTTTTGGGGATTCCTGGAAGGGCGAACAGCCCTTCCGGGTATCCCCGAGCACGGTTATATCTTCAAGACGGGCCACCTATTTTCCCTCCTTAACTATCTCCTAAACAGAAACGAAAAATCTGGCTAGTATAGCGATAAGTTTGCTTCCGGTAAAAATCCCGAAATATTTAAATTACTACTGACAAACTGCTGCCGTATTGCGGCTTTATAATAGAAACATACCAAAAGGCTAACAAGTAATATGAGAAATTGGAACACGGCCAAATTGTTAAATAATATAAAAGGGGGGAAAATCATAGTGAACCAAATTAAACTTGACCAGCGTACTGGGCCATCCCTTCTCTGCCGGTAATGGTGTTTCGATTAACCTACCGGACATCTACAGCGGTGAAAGCAAAATAATCCTGGTTGAGCTGGTGATATCACCTCGTGAAGAAGGAAGCCACAAACTGCTCGACCTGGTACTGGAGTACGCCGACATGAGGGAAAACCTAGCCCTGGTAAACCTTCAGGCTAGCCTGGAGACAAAATTCACAAATTACCCGGGGGAAGGGCCGGCGGAAAACATAGAGGTCTTAAAGCACGTGGAATTATTCCGCTATTTAATACAACGACCCTTGCAGTTATTCCCAAGGTAAGTTTTTTTGTTTTTTAGTTAATTATTTAGTTTAAAAATAGGTGAAAATTTATGAAGCAATCAGTAAAGCTTATGATTTTTATTGCAACGATTATCTTCTACGCTGTTGGAATACCTGTAGCTTACTGTGAAGCAAATAAAGATATAGTACATTTCGAGCGAGTGAATAAAAAACAAAATGGAGTCATCATACAATATAAGGAAAATGCTCCTCGAATAAAATCAATAAGCAAAACCATTTCATCGAAAATAACAAGTAGGGAGAAATTATCAGAATTTATAGAACTGATCCATACCGAGCAAGATGTAGATAATTTTTCCCTGATCAAAGAGCTAAAAAATGACGGTTCAATATTATATGTTGAGGAAGATAAAAAACTAAAATTGTACAGCCAACCAAATGATCCGGGATATTCTAAACAATGGGGACTAAGAAACATTATGGCGGAAGATGCTTGGGCATTACTGCCGTCTTTAAATAAACCGGTTGTCGTGGCTGTTATTGATTCCGGATTAGAAGCAACTCATTTTGATTTAGTTAATCGCATTGCTCCTGGCGGATACAACTTTTTTTCAAACAACAGCAACTTTAATGACACAAACGGGCATGGCACGGCAGTGTCGGGAGTAATTGCCGCTCAAACCAATAACAGCATCGGCATTGCAGGGGTCGCAGGGGTCCTGGAAGTTAAAATTCTTCCTTTAAAGACAGCCGATAACAGTGGCATTAGTCAATTATCTGATGTGATTAGAGCAATTGACTATGCCATAGAAAAGAATGTTGATGTAATAAATTTAAGTATGGGCAGCAACAAATATTCCGATATAGAAAACGCCGCTGTTCAGCGGGCAGTTAATAAAGGCATTGTTGTGGTTGCCGCCGCTGGCAATGAAGGTGCTTCATATTATGATTATCCCGCGTCATATGATGGTGTTTTATCGGTAGGTTCTATTGCAAGTGATAATGTTGTATCCGGATTCTCCAACCACAACGATAAAGTGGATGTAGTCGCGCCCGGGGAAAATATATATAGCTGCTACAAAAATAATTCATACGCTAGTTTAGATGGAACATCCTTTTCAGCGCCGGTGGTTTCAGGTGTTGCTGCAATTTTAAAAGCTATTGACCCCTCTCTGAACCCACACCAGATTGCTGCCATCATACAAACTTCTGCAATAGACCTGGGTCCGACCGGCCGGGACAACCTCTACGGTTACGGTGCGGTTAATTTATATCATGCCGCAAGCCGGTTTGCCCATGTGGCTGTAACGGGAATAACGCTGAATAAAACCAGTATGAACTTAGCAGTCGGGGATACGGGAACATTAATCGCTGCAGTTTTTCCTACTAATGCAAGCAATAAAAACATAGCTTGGGCAACGGATAACCCGGCCGCAGCGGTTGTATGTGAAAACGGCGTTGTTACTGCCATAGGAGCAGGTAAAGCAACAATTATTGCCATTACCGAAGATAGAGGCAAAACCGCAACGTGCGCTGTTACGGTCAAAGAACCTTTTGTACCTGTAGCAGGCATTGTGCTGGAGCAGGAGTGCAGTTTTTTAATTGTAGGAAACACATTTGTACTGAATGCAACTGTGTTTCCGGCAAATGCAAGCAACAAAAACATATCGTGGGCAACGGATAACCCGGCTGTAGCAATTGTTAGTGAAAACGGCGTCGTTACCGCCGTTGGAGCGGGTAAGGCAACAATTATAGCCATTACCGAAGACGGGGGCAAAACCGTGACATGTCATGTAACTGTCAATCCATCAATTATACCTGTTTCGGGTGTATCCCTGGACCCCAAAACCCTGGTTCTGACAGAAGGAGGTGAAACATATGTCCTGACAGCTGCTGTGGAACCGGCTAATGCTACGAATAAAAAAGTTTTATGGTACACCAGCAATCAGAAGGTAGCAACTGTGAGTGCAAGTGGATTGATCATATCAGTAGGGGCAGGCAATGCAATTATCAGAGTGACAACAGAGGAGGGTGGATTCGTTGATTCATGTATAGTGTCAGTCAGAGAAAAGGTATTACCGACTTTTGATGGCATAGAATTGCCCGCTAAAACAGATATTTCACCTGACAAAACATGGACGATCCGTTTTAATATGATAGTAGACGTTAACTCATTAAATAACCAAAATATATATGTGACCGATGTTATAGGTAATAAAGTTAAAATCGAAATAATTCCTGGTGTTGACGGGAGTTCAGCATTAGTTGTTCCTATATCAAGTTATCAATCCGGACAAACATATTACTTATATATTAGCAAGGGTATTCGCTCTCAAGCGGGTAAAAATTTAAAGCAAGGAGTTTTTAATAAATTTACTATAATGTAGGATTTATTTAGAACTATAAGATAGAGTATATAAAACTTTTTTAGGTAAACATGCTATGAAATAAAATATTTATGAGGAGAGAAAGATTTGAAAAAAATTAGCACACTATTTTTAATTATTGTTTTAAGTATGTTGTTAGGCCTACCGGTATTTGCCAGTAGCGATAAGGATGTGGCAAATTACAATAAGATGGATGAGTTAATTTACAACGAAGATGTTGATGAAAACAATATAAAGCCGGCGTATGAAGAATTAAAAAATGAAACCTTGACATTTACCGGCGACTATGATTACAGCTTAAATGCGCGAAAAATGCAAAACATCTTTATCAATGATGATTTTTTATATCAATCATCAAGCCAATTTCTCTATGAAAAAGAGCCTAATAATAAAATTGAACAGGCAAACAACATTTACTTAGATTATAATATTTATGGCACTATTACCAATTATTATTTTGATATTGATTATTATAAAATAGTAGTGCCACAAAGCGGCAAATTAAATATATTGGGTATCTGGGTCAGCGATCTTGTAAAGGGAATGGGATGGGAAGATCATTTAGCTATAGGACTAAGAGATGCTAACGGTAACTCAATAGCCTGGTGTAAGTATATAAAATTTAATGATGGTACTGCTGCTCAGGCACTAAGTATAGATATAATACCCGGAACATATTATATAGTTGTTTTTCAGTGTTCCGATTATGAATATTTATATACTAATGAAACCTATGGATTCAAGGCTTATATGTCTGACATTATATCAGATGTGAGTGTAACCTCAATTAGCTTGGATAAAAGCAACACAACTATTTCTAAAGGCAGCACTGAAACATTAACAGCTACCGTTTATCCGGCTAATGCAACCAATAAGTCAGTAACGTGGTCAAGTAATAATCCGTCAGTTGCTACAGTAAATTCGAATGGGACTATAACTGCTGTAGGGACAGGAACGGCTATTATTACCGTTAAGACGGTAGACGGCGGGAAAACGGCTGCCTGTACCGTAACGGTGACTGAGCCCATTGTCTCTGTAACCTCAGTGGTTCTAAATAAAAGCAACATAACTATCTCCAAGGGTAGCACTGAAACATTAACAGCTATAGTTTACCCGGCGAATGCAACCAATAAATCAGTAACGTGGTCAAGTAATAATCCGTCGGTGGCTACGGTAAATTCAAACGGGGTCGTAACAGCAGTAGGTGCTGGAACAGCTATTATCACCGTTAGGACGGTGGATGGTAATCAAACAGCCACCTGTAGCGTTGCAGTAACCGAAACCAATGTTCCTGTCGCATCAGTCAGTTTAAATAAAAGCAGTGTAACTATCACTAAAGGTAACACTGAAACGTTAACAGCCACGGTTTATCCGGTAAATGCAACCAATAAAATACTATCATGGGTCAGCAGTAGTACTTCAGTAGCGACGGTAGATTCAAACGGAATAGTAACTGCAGTAGGAACAGGAACAGCGACTATTACAGTAATTGCAGCAAGTGGCGGCAAGTCGGCTTCTTGTACGGTTACAGTTACCGACTCAAGCGGGCCGGATGTTTTTACTGAATGGGATCCTGTTTTTAATGTGCCTGTAGACAAAACATGGAATGTGACATTTAATCTACCTTTAGATATCAGTACAATTAAAGAACATAATATTTATGTAACAGATAAAAACAACACAATAATACCGATGTTATATTATCAGGGTTCTCAAAGCGATAAAAATATATATATCATACCAGTAAAAAATTATAATAAGGGCGAAACATATACTCTATGGATAAAGGATTTAAAAGCTCAAAATGGACAAATATTAAAGAAAAATATAAAAATGAATTTTACTACCATAGCTTAACCTCATTCTTGACAATTCCAAGTAAGTCTCAATAAAAAGAGTTAAGTTGCGCTAAGTTGAAATCGTGCCCGACGGGAGGTCGGCAAACAGCCTCCCTCCCGCTAGAGAGTCGAAGGAATCAAGGGGACGTTCCTAATGATTCCATCGTAATTTAAGAATTACCTTTACCTAAAAACGAATCAATAGGTGCGTCCCCGCGACTCCTGGATGAACCCGGAACTTGTCAAAAAGAACCCCGCCTGCCTCGAATACATAGTGGTCTGCTCGACAAAAACCGCCAGGCCTGACGTCCTTCCAGCTTTTGTTAGAGGTTCGTACCCTCCACATTTAATGAAGTACGGTTTCAAGCGGGAGGTTGATGGGCTTTTGAGAGATAGGCAGGTGATGGAGTGAAAGTCCAAAATCCGCACGATAAATTTTTCAAAAAGACCTTTGGCGATGTAGCGGTGGCCAAGGATTTTCTAAATAACTCAACTTTCTCACATGGATATTTTTAATCGCTTCTTGAAAAGCACAGAAAGTGAAGCACAAAAATGATCTAAGAATTCATTGACCTTCTGTTCCGATAATAACAAGAAATCAATTAAAGACCGTTTTAGCAGGTCGAGTATCAATAAGACCGCTTGTGTGAAGCTGATGTCCTGTATCTCATCGCAGCATATATAGAAAAGGTTGCCCAGTGTCCTGGGGTCCTGGTTATTCCTTGACTCCAAAGAGAGCATCATATACCGGCAGAAAACAATCGTTGTGTGTGCAACCATTGAGTCATATGAACGGCCTTGGAATTCCCTGGCAAGCTTTAGAAACGATTTTGACATTTTAAAGAAAACTTCGATGTCCCAGCGCTTACCATATATACGGACAACATCTTCTTCTGTCAGGTTTATGTCCGTAGTGAGGAGCGCAAGCCATTTTTTGCTGCGTCTATCCCGGACAAAGACAATCTTGGCTTTAACTATTTCACCGTTGTCATCTTTACCAAGTTCTACGATTTTAGACGCTAGTATTTTTGCTTTGCCCGGCTTTTTATAGATGTAGTTGTATAGCTGTTGCAGGTTCATCCGCTCGCCTAAAAAGCCATAAAATACGTTGGGCATTCTTTTGAGCATACAGACAACATGTAGATTCCGCTTCAATGTTCCCAGGATCACTTTCGGGTAGGCAAACCAACTGTCGAAAAGTAAATACCTGGCCTCTACGTCATAAGGCGCAACCTGGTCTAAGAGGTCAAACATTACTTCAGTAGATTTTTTGATACATTCCCTGCGTAGTTTGAAGCCGTTTGAGCGGCTGTCAATCCTGGTATCAGCTTCATTGATACGGTTTTTTTCTTGAGCCGAACTGAGCAGGGAAAAAGCAAGGGGTAAAAATGTGTTCCCGTCAGACCATCCCAAGGTAAGCATCCGGAAACCAAACACGTATTTGTGTTCAACATGATCAAACACTTTGGCAAGCAGTTCGACGGTTTTGCTCCGGTTTCGACTGTAAAGTGAATCGTCGAAAATGAGGACTTTCTCCCGGTCGGCTGAAGTGAGTGGCAAAACCGTATCCCTGATAATAGTTGAACTCAAGGAGAAGAGAAATTTGCGCCAGTTGAAACGGGAAGAATTTAAAAACCGGTATATGGTATCTTTAGCAAATTGCTCACAGCAACCGGACAACAAGTATTGGTACAAATTCTTACCGGTAAATATCAGCATGAATATGAACCTGAAAATTTGTAAACACGGAACCCCCTTGTCTTTGTTGAAATTAGCTTGTTTTAAAAGCTTACCTATTTGGCAAGTCTTAAAAAAATCTCCTATTTGGGACTGTATCTGCTTTTCTTCAAAAAAGTCTTCTGGTAGAATAGAGTTCATAAGACATCCCTTTCTTTTGGTGGAATGGTTTTCTGCTAACTCTATTTTACCAAATTTGAGGGGTGTTTTGTTATTTTATTTGCTATAATCTAAATAATTATCTACCGCAAAAAATCATGGGTATAATAGATATAGATACCCTGGAACCACAAAAAGACAGCCATATTGACGAAGAGCTGAAGGAGGGTTTTTCCGACCTCCTTTTCAGAGCTAACATCAATAAAAGGGAAGGTTACCTCTATCTCCTGTTTGAACATAAAAGCTATCCCAGCCGGGATGTTGCTTTTCAGCTGCTAAAATACATGGTGAGAATCTGGGACACTAAAATTGGAGAAACTGGCCAGTTGCCGGTAATTATCCCGCTGGTAGTATACCACGGCAAAGAGGGCTGGAACATAAAACCCACCTTGGGGGAAATGATTTTAGGGTATGATGAGCTCCCGCAGGATATTCAGGCACTTGTTCCAAATTACCAATACTTGCTTTTTGACCTTTCAAGGTTTACGGATGAGGAAATAAAAGGTGCCGTAATAACTAGAATAGCAGTGATGATACTGCGGGACATTCAGAGAAAGGGCATTGGCGCTATTCTGGAGATTATATTAAAGGCGGCTGCCCTCTTACAGGAGCTTGAGGATAAAGAGACGGGGCTAGAATATTTTGAAATATTGATGAGATATGTATTCAGTGCAAGGCCGGATTTGACTAAAGATGATTTATACGAATTGGTTAAGAAAATTGAAACCACCTATCCTGAAGGGAGTGAAAAGGTGATGACTTTAGCGCAAGCGTTTAGGGAAGAAGGCATCATGAAAGGTATGGAGCGGGGCATAGAAGTTGGAGCCAGAAAAAGGGAAGTTGAAGTAGTTAGAAATGCAATCAGAGAGGGTATGCAAGTGGGTCTTATTACCAGGCTGACAGGCTTATCGAAAAAGGAAATCGAAGCAATAGCCAAGGAAATGGATGCATAGCAACATTATCATAAGAATACCATTGTGAATAATAAGCTAATATTTCCTAATGTTATGGAACCTGCTACTAATAATTATCCATAATCCCAGTATGAACCTGCAGAATGGCTCGATCAGATCCCCATCCCGGTTGCCGCTGAAGCTATTGCGGACCGGTTATCGGCTCAGGCTTACAAAATCATTATCAAAGGCAGTAGGTCGATGCGTTTATCTAGCTAGCTTTTTAGCGAGTTGCCGCCTACCAGCAGAGGGTGACTGCGTATTTCGTAATAAACCGGACATCTTTTTCGAACAAAACTGAAACGAGATAACGAAAACAAGTAACTGGCAAAGATGTTGCCGATTACTGTGGACAGTGCCGCCCTGTTGGACAACCCTGCGGGTTGACGCACAGGGCTTGGATAACGCTTCGCGTTATCCACACTGCCCACAGTAACTGCTACTGCTAAAAAAAGACCACCTTAATAATTATAATATCTAAAAAGGGCTAATAGCCCTTCCGGATACCCCCGGCAGTGGACAGGGAAACAGGGCCAACTACCGGGTGTGGTGGTTGGCCCTGTTGTTTGGTTCAAGTTGTATTAGCTA
>JALHFC010000302.1 GCA_022839445.1 Pelotomaculum sp. | reverse complement strand
ATATTCCCACCCTGGGGGTTGATAAAAACCATGATTACTTTTTCAGGCGAGTGGGGGGATACTTTAATGTGCACACCACCCTTACAATTAAGTGTCCTTACGGCGAAGCGGCTCACCGGTGTAATGCCGGCGCCGAGATCCAACACTTGCGCCCCTGCCGACTGCGCGCCGCTGATCAGTGCGTTCTTAATCATAACCGATGCCGTATAACTGTCTCCACCCACGGCTACGCGCCCCCCTGCGCCAATTACCGAACCAAATGCCGCGCCTACCCTAACTGCAAATTCGGGGGTAATTTCAATGTTAGCCAGGCCGGCAACACCCTCAAAGCCAAATATATTTTTATGATAACTGGCGCCCCAAATCACACTATGACGCACAGTAGCGCCTGTCTCCACCAACTTATGGGGCCAAAGTTTCACATCGGGCTTCAGGAGGCATTTTTCCTGGATTATGGAATCGTCCCCCACTACGGCGCCCTCATAAATACCGGCGCCGGCCTGGACCTGGACCCGGCTGCCGACTACTGCCCCGCGCAAAGCCGCTTGGCTTCCGACATAAACGTTGTTCCATAGAACACTTCTTTTGATGGAAGCGCCCTCCCGTACCAAGCAGCCGCTACCCAATAGTGTGAAAGGCTCGATCTTAGCTCCCGCCCCCACCTGACAGTTGGCGCCGATTAGTGCAGGGCCTTCCACGGTGGCGGCAGGATTGATAAAAGCGCCTTCTTCCACCCAAACCTGGGGGCCAACCTCTTTTCCCGGTATCTTTATTTTGACCTTGCCTGAGAGCGCGTCCTGGTGGGCCTCAAGGTATTGCTGCAGGTTGCCGATATCACACCAGTATCCCGGCAGGACTAAACCAAATAAGGGCTTTTTTTCCCTCAATAATAACGGGAACAAATCTTTACTGAAGTCGAATTTCTGTTCAGGGGCGAAGTAATCCAGCGCCTCAGGTTCCAGCACATAGATGCCGGTGTTGACAGTATCGCTAAATACCTCCCCCCAGCCCGGTTTTTCCAGAAATTGTGTTATCCTGCCATCAGGGGAGGTTATCACAACACCATATTCCAGGGGACAGTCTACCCTGGTTAGGACAAG